>JASLVI010000122.1 GCA_030741455.1 Candidatus Poseidoniaceae archaeon
CGCAGATGCGCGTCAACTAGTCGCTCGAGCACGTGTAGAATCACAAATCAATCGAATCACCTATGCAGATACCGTTCCTGTCGACGTTCTTGTCAAGAAACTTTGTGACTTCAAGCAATCTTTCACGCAATACGGAGGTTCCCGACCATTTGGAACTGCTTTGTTGATTGGCGGTGTTGATGACGAAGGCATTCATCTCTACGAGACCGATCCTTCAGGCGCCTACCAATCCTATCACGCAGGTGCAATCGGTAGCAACCGAAACACCGTCATTGAATACTTTGAGAAGAATTGGAAGAACGGCATGACATTGAACGCCGCTATGAAGATGGGACTTGAAGCACTACGCTCGGCGAATGATGCTGAGTTGAACAGGGATGCAGTAGAAGTTGTTGTCGTCGATGGCAATGGATACCGTATTCTCGACAGAGGAGAAGTAAACAAGCAACTTGACCGACTCAAGCCTCTTGAGGATTGATTAATCAAGTCTGTTTCTTCCACGGTGAGGTGACCAAATGGTCAGTCTCGACAATGCAGTTCTCGCTCGATTAGAAAAAGGCGGTAAGCGTTACGAAGCATTGGTCGATCCAGATCTTGTCGAACAATGGAAAGAAGATTCTTCAAACATTCAACTTGATGAGTTCATGGCCATGGACGAGATTTTTCACGATGCTCGTGCTGGTGAACGTCCAACTGAAGAAGCATTGATGAATGCGTTTGAAACCCTTGATGTTGAAACAATCCTGAAGTTCATCCTTGACAAAGGTTCGATTCAGTTGACCACAGCACAACGTAAAGCTCGTGTGGAGCACATGCGTCAACAAATCATCCATCATATTCACAGTCAAGCCATCGACCCTAAGAGCAAATCACCTCATCCACGTACTCGAATCGAATTGGCTTTGCAAGAATCCAAATATTCCGTCGATCCATTCAAGCGACTTGAGGAACAAATCAAAGATGCAATTGCGAAACTCAAACCATTGATTCCACTCAGTTTTGAATCTGTTCGCCTCGCATTTAGAGTACCTGGTAGCGCATATGGATCGGTTAGTCAACTTCTACGAACCTACCAGAAGAAAGAAGGTTGGCTCGAAAACGGCGACTGGGCGTGTGTTATCGAGATTCCTGCTGGTATGAAAGGAGACATCATCGGCCAAGTTCTAAAGCGTTCAAACAATGCTGAAGTCAAAGAATTATCCTCCTGAGAAAAGGGTGGCCTTTATCATGGGATGTCGAGTGGGCGGGTTGGAGAGAAAAGAATGTCCAAAGGTCAAGTTGGCGCCGAGCTGCGCCTCGTGACCCCGGGAATGGTCGTTGGACCATCATCTGGGAAGCGAGCAGGGTCCGGCATGATTGCCGAAAATAACGAATTCATAGCCACCAGAGTTGGTTGGCTTAACGAACAGAACAATGTCGTTTCAGTTCAACCGATCAATAGTGCTTACATGCCACGTTCAGGTGACCTGATTATCGGCTTTGTTGCCGAAGTCCGAAACAACCTGTGGTTTTTCGATGTAAACGGCCCGTTCCAAGCACTTCTTCCAATGTCTCTCGCACCATGGAAGGTCGAATTCGGTTCAACCCGACAACACCTTGGCATCGGTGATGCTGCTCTCGCACGCATCCAAGAGGTCGATGAAACACACAACATGGTCTTAACCATGAAAGGTGTTGGACTACGACGACTCAATGAAGGAGCCGTCGTCTCAATTCCGGTCAATCTCGTTGACACCCTACGTGGTGACAACAACACCACATTGAGTCGAATTCGAGATGTGACCGATTGCAGAATTATCGTTGGAGATAATGGACGAGTGTGGATTCACGGAGACGCAGAAAACATGCACGTTGCACGACAATTGATTCAAACCCTCAACGAAGAGGGACATAAGAAAACATTCGAAAGTGCTGTACAAGCACTCGAAAACGAACGAGGTGAACACTGATGGGTGGATATGGCGACGTAAAACTACTACGAGATGATGGAAAACGACTAGATGGTCGAGCAATCGATGAGATGCGACCAGTGACGATTGAAGCAGGAGTTCTTCCTGCTGCTGATGGTTCAGCAATGGTAACACACGGACTCAATGTTGCAGTTGCAGCAGTCTATGGACCAATGGAAGCACATCCTCGTAAGATTCAGCGACAAGATCGTGCTGTCATCGATGTGCGATACAACATGGCCCCATTCTCAACAGGCGATCGTATTCGACCTGGATTCAATCGACGTAGCCGTGAGATCTCAAAGGTCACTGCCGAATCCCTTGAATCCGTTGTACTCGTTGAGCGATATCCTCGCTCCAAGATTCGAGTTGAAATCGAGATCCTTGCTGCAGAAGCTGGAACACGATGTGCAGGTATTACTGCTGCATCCGTTGCTCTCGCCGATGCTGGAATTCCAATGCGTGACATGATTGTCGGTGTTGCCTCTGGTAAAATCGAAGACACGGTTGTCCTTGACCTCGATAAGGCTGAAGACAACTACGGTCAAGCCGACCTTCCAGTCGGAATCCTTCCGAACACAGGTGAAATCGCCTTCCTCCAGATGGATGGCGACCTCTCGATTGAAGAGTACAATCTTGCAATGGAATACAATCACAAAGCAGCCAAAGAGATTCATGAAATCATGGTTGATGCGCTCAAGCGACGATATGAAGGAGGTGAGAACTGATGGTTGAATTGGTTCCTTCCCTCTTGCGTCAAGAACTCGACCGTCTTGCCGCAGATGGCCAACGAATCGACGGACGTGGCCAATTCGATGGACGTGAGGTTCATCTGGAAGTAGATTGCCTGTACAATGCTGAAGGTTCAGCAAAGGTTGTTTGGGGCGATACCATCATCTACGCTGGTGTCAAGTTCGAAATTCGAACACCATGGCCAGATCGGCCAACACAAGGTTCACTGATGTGTGGAGCTGAACTTCGACCTGTTGCTCACCGTAAGTACGAGCCAGGTCCACCTTCTCCTGAATCCATTGAACTCGGCCGAGTTGTCGATCGTGGAATCCGTGAATCAGGTTGCATTGACATGGAAAAATTGTGCATTGTTCCTGGCGAGAAAGTTTGGGGTGTTATGATCGATATCCATGTTCTCTCCGATGGAGGCAACATCTTCGATGCCGCTGGACTTGCTGCAATTGCAGCTCTTCGAACAGCGGTTGTTCCAGCAGAACGATTTGACGTTGGAGAAGATCATACGCTCCTGGTCAACGGAACACCGATTATGGCATCCTTCAAACGTGCTGGTGGACGCTTTGTTTACGACCCATCTGAAGAAGAAGAATTGGGTGGAGATGAACGTATTCACATCACACTCGGAGATGAAGGCCATCTTCACTCCTTACAGAAGGGGCTAAAAGGGGTGTTCACTCCGAGCGAATTTGCCGAGATTCTAGCGGTCGCCGAACAAAAGTGCAGTGAACTGAGAGAAATGGTAGCAGAAAAGGAGGGGAACTGATTGGCTAAGCGAACCCAGAAAGCAAAGGCTACAGCACGATTTGGTGCACGATATGGTGTCAGCGTTCGACGAAATGCAGGTAGTGCACTTGCAAAGAAAAATGCAAAGTACACATGTCCTGTTTGTCATTACCGCAAGGTCACCCGTCAATCTGTCGGCATCTGGTCCTGTGGCAAGTGTGGACACACATTCGCTGGTGGTGCATGGGAACCATTCACTCGAGCCAGTGACGCAAACTCACGTATTCTTCGACGATCCGTTGAAGGTGCTACAACCGCTGACATGGCATTCATTGCCCAACAGGCTGCACTCGACTTTGAGCGAAAGGCATCTGAAGAAACCTCCGAAGAGGAGTGAGACAATTGGCGGAAACGCCTTTTTCCCTCGTTTGTACAATTCAGCGAGCGAATGCTGCTGATATCCAAGCCATGCGTGATTCACTCGTATCAGAAACGGAAAGTGAGTCCATTGATGCGAACACATTCTCGTTTCAACTTCATGAAGCAAATGCCAAAGATATGCGAGCGATGTGGAACACACGAATTCGTGGTTTGATTGCAGCAGATGAAATTCTACAGGCGATTGAATCCGCAGGTTCTTCAACCAAAGACGATTCGATTGAAGCATGAGCACCGTCGAACAACTCCAGGTCGTTGTGACTGAAGTACAAAATGCACGTCATCAGGTTGCTACCGTTCGAGCACAATTGCAAGAACTTGAAACAACCATTACAGCCGTAGAAAAGCACCCAGAAGGAATGGCGCTGCATCGACAACTCGGTGGCGTGTTGGTTGAAGTTGACAACAAAGAGGAATTAATCGAAGAACTCAAAATGACACATTCTACGCTTTCTGAACATGCAGAAAGGCTTTCAGAACACGAAGCAAAACTTGTTGCTGCATATGAAGAACTCAAGAAATCACTTGAGGGAGAATCTTGAACGGACAACAAGAAGACATTCGTGCAATGAAACAATGGCTTGATTCTGCCATTGAACGTGGTGCAGTTCCCGTCCTTACTGGTTCCAATGGTGACATGGATACGATCGGTTCAGCCATCGCATTGTCATCGATTCATCCCTCACTCTTAGCGTGTGGCCTCCATCTTGGCAGGATTGCAAAAAGGATGGTTGAAGATTTACAAGCACCATTTCGCAAGATTGCAGCAAAGGGTACTGCATTTCCAGAACAAATGGGTGGAATCATCATCGTCGATGCTGCTGCACCAGATCAA
>JASLVI010000123.1 GCA_030741455.1 Candidatus Poseidoniaceae archaeon
ATTGTCTTCCAAAACAAGCCCGCAGTCATCGCATGTGACTTCTCCACGGGTCTCGTCTCGCGTTAGGCTACGTCCGCCACATTCTGGGCACTTTACAATATCTTCAACTTGCTGATCATCCATAATATCTCACCTCAAGAACTTTGAGAAATAGATATTTCAACGATTGGTATGGTGTTTTTAAACCTTATGCTTTGGTTTTTTTCTCCTCGTTGAGGTGGTGAAAGCGAATTGGTTAAACCGTAAAGACGGTTGAGAAGATTGGGGTTGGAGATGGCAGGGGCACCAGATTCGATTTCTCTTACACCCGGCAAACGTGTGTTGTTTCTTACCAAAGACCTCGATTTAGTTCGAAAGCAGTTGTACGAAGGATTAGATTTGAGAATGGAGGATCTCCGAGTGGAAGACTTACTCGACGACATCAACACTGATGTGATGACCCCTGCATGGGTTTGTTTTGATCATGAACCGGCCATGATCGCCAAAAACGCTTACGCTGGATTGATGCAAAATGGTTTGCGAGTATTCAATGAAAATGCGCTCATCGATGGTAATTTTGAGGTAATTGTCTCCGGACAGCGAAAGGGGACTGGATCAAGTCGAGAAACTGCTGCTCAATGCGAACGTTGGGCTGGGATTCGAATTGTTATAGCGGCCTCATTTGCACCGATTCATGAACGAAACAACATCAATTTAGGCCAATTGATGGGCAACCATGCTATGCTCGAGCGACTACAGAACGGTCAAGCATTAAATCTTGAAGAATTCACGTCTCAATACGACGAAGTAACGGCTTTAATTCTCAAATCTGGTGGATTGTTTGAATTCTCAAAGCGATTGAAAAATGGTGAAATTCAACTACCGGAATTATCACTGGAGCAGCGACCTATGACGATGGCTGAGAAAATTATCGCACGAAACCTCGTCGGCCAACCCGATGGTGCGTGTGTTCAACCTGATGATCCTGTCATCGCTCAGGTTCAAGGCGGATATTCGCATGAATTCACAACCGCTCAAGTCCACACCTTCCTTCAAGAGACATATGGAGAAGATTACCAATTGACCAATCCTCAAAAATTCGGTGTCTTTGAAGATCACCTCCTCTATGCGCATCATAACCCAAAGTTCGTTCCATTTATGCACAAGGTTGAGACCTTACGGACCTTGCAAAAAACCTTCCAAGAACATACTGGTGTTCGAGATTATTCTGCCGTGGATGGCGTCTCCCCTGGCATTTGCCACCAGGTTGCTCGAGAAGAATTCATTGAAGTTGCTGACTTCATACAGGCAACGGATTCTCACACGTGCATGGGCGGAGCTTCCAATGCGCTCACATGGGGCGTTGGAGCAACCGAATACGCAAACCTTGTCTCCGCTGGATTTACCTTCGTCAAAGTCCCTGAATCCATTCGGTTTGAGCTCACTGGGGCACTCAATGAAGGATGCACTGCCAAGGATGTCATTTTGCACATTCTAGCCGATCATGCTCGAAAAGAATTGACCCTCAATCGTTCAATGGAATTTGGCGGTCCTGGCTTAGCATCACTTTCCGCCGATGAGCGAGCAACGTTGTGCAATATGGCTACCGAATGCTCTGCGCGAACTGGAATTTGTGAGGCCGATGATATCCTCTATGATTGGATGATAGGGCAAATGCCCCACTTAGACATGGATGAGCAACGACAGCGTTCAATAGCGCCCGATGAAGGTGCTGTGTATCATGGTGGTGTCCACATCATCGATCTCTCCTCAATTCGTCCGATGGTCGCCCATCCTGGGGATCCGGACAAAGGGATCCCAAGTGATCCGACCAATGGCGCATACATCGATGAAATTGGTAATGTGGCAATCGACATCGCATACGGAGGCTCTTGTACAGCAGGGAAAATCGATGATATTGCCTACTATGCACTGGTTTGCCAAGCTGCAAAGAATCAAGGTTTGAAGGTAAAGGAAGATGTTGATTTTTACATTCAATATGGTTCGGGAATTGTCAAGGATATGGCTGTCTCAAAGGGATGGCATCAACTCTTCATCGATGTCGGAGTGAAACTCATCGATCCTGGATGTGGCGCATGTATTGGTGCGGGCCCAGGCGTTTCAATGACACCCGATCAAGTCACTGTATCTGCGATTAATCGAAACTTCCAGGGGCGTTCAGGACCGGGGCGATTGTATCTTGCAAGCCCATTAACTGTAGCAATGAGTGCTTTTTCGGGAATCATTCGATCATGGAAAGCTGAATCGGTCGGAAACTGAGATCTCAACGCTCCAGAATTTTGAGTTCAAATTGCGGCCTTCGGTTTGAGATACGGCCGAAATATCAAGTAGCCTCGCCAATCGACTGCTGTTACCTGCTGGCCCGAAGTCTAGGACGGAGGAGGACCTGAGGTGGATGTGTCAATATGAGCATTGCAGAAAAAATGGCAGCAAATCAAAAGCAAGTCGCGATTTCAGAGTTTTTTGAAAAGAACAAACATTTTCTTGGGTTTGATACCCTTAATCGTGCGCTCATTACAGCGGTTAAAGAGGCCGTAGATAACGCGCTGGACGCTTGTGAAGAAGCGAGAATTTTGCCTGATATTGTTGTAAAAATTTCCAAACTCGATAACAAGAAAGACATTTTACAACTCGAAGTTGAAGATAACGGGCCGGGTATTCCAAGAGCAAGTATCGAGAAGGTGTTTGGGCAACTCTTGTTCGGATCACGGTTCCATGCAATTCGGCAATCAAGAGGACAGCAGGGTATCGGAATTACTGGTGTTGTCATGTATTCACAGTTGACGACTGGTGACCCTACACACGTCGAATCAAAAATAGCCAAGGAAGCCACCGCAGTCTCCGTTGATATCGGCCTTGATACACGGAAGAACAAGGCCATTAAATCCAATCAAGATCGAATTGACTGGGGAGAAAAGGTCCATGGTTTGAAGGTCAAAACCAAAATGAAAGCAAAGTATCAACGCGGCCGCCAATCTGTTTGGCAATACCTCAGAATGACGAGCATCGTTAACCCTCATGCAGACATTCTCTTCATCGACCCTGATGGGGAAAGGCATCACTGGCAACGTGTTACTGAACGCTTGCCTGGGCGTGTTGAAGCCATCAAACCGCATCCGAATGGTATCGAATTGGGCCAGCTTCAACGCCTCTGTTCGGAATCATCTGAATCGAGAATGACGACGTTCCTGCGACGGACGTTTTCTGGTGTTTCTGGACGTGCAGCAAAGGAATTGTGTGAAGTCTCAGAATTGGAAGAGAAATTGAAACCAAAAACGCTCAAGCCACAGCAAGTGCGGGCGCTACTCGAGGCATTCCAAGGCGAACGATTGATGAAAGGTAAGCCGGTCAAGTTACTCAACCCACCAACATCGTGTTTGTCACCAATCGAAGAGTTGCTGATCAAGAAAGGGCTCTCAAAAACCATCGATTCAAAGTTTGTCACTACAATGACGCGAGCGCCGAGTGTTACGCAAGGAAATCCGTTCCAAGTCGAAGTCGGCCTGATTTTTGGAGATGGCATGGCAGCAGACAAGCCTGTTGAAATCTTGCGGTTCGCAAATCGGGTACCGTTGATGTATCAACAGGGCGGTTGTTTGCTCACCAAAGCCATCGAGAGTGTTGATTGGCGTCAATACGGTTTGGACCAAGCGGGTGGCAGGGGCGTTCCAAAAGGACCTGCAGCAATTCTCGTTCATCTTGCAAGCACCAATGTTCAATTCACATCCGAAGCAAAAGAGGCGCTATCTGATAATGAAACTGTGATGGAAGAGGCGCGTAAGGCAATGCTCGAAATGGGACGAGGTTTGCGGAAGCATCTCGAAAAGCAGAAGAAGATGGGGAAAACCAAAGAAAAATTCGAACTCATCAACGATATTATTCCAGCAATCGCGAAAAAATCTGCTGCATTATTGGAATTACCAGTCCCTGATCTGGCTGGATCGATTACCAAAATTATGTCTGCAGTCATTGCAGAAACAACCACCGCGTGGAATAAAGAAACCAAACAAACCGATATTCACATCAACCTCTACAATTACACGTCTCGGGCAAGATCCTACACTCTACTGGTCAATTGGCCAGAGCGCCAAGGTGCGACAATGATTGGCAATGAACTCGGTGGCCGCAAAGAAGCCATGGGCGTATGGGCTTGGAAACTTGAAACCTTGCAACCTGGTTCTCAGACGATTATCACATACAGTCTCGACGGTCTTGAGAAGGGTGATTGGAACGAAACCGATGTCTTCTATCGTGGTTCGCAAGAAGTCATCGGGGCGACAAAAATGGATGAGAAACTGTTGGAAGAAATTCGCCGCCAAGAGGAAGCGCTCAATGCGCCACCGCCTGAAGAGGATTCGAAAGATGATGAAATCGACGAGGAAAATGGAGAGGTTGAGACAGTGGAAACTGAGCCATCCGCTCCAGCTGGAGATACCAAGCAAACAACCCTATTCGGAGGTGAGTACTGATGGCTGAACGCAAATCCATAGAAGAGACAAAAACCGCATTGCATGATGTTGTCCGAGAGATGT
>JASLVI010000124.1 GCA_030741455.1 Candidatus Poseidoniaceae archaeon
AACCAATGAAGAGAATGACAGCGATGAGAATGAGAAAAAATCCACTTACCAATGTCGCTCCAAAAAGTATCACTGCCAAGAGAGGCACTGCGATGAATCCCCCCAATCGAATGAAAATTTGACGCGATTGTTCTTGTGCTTTGGGCGTTTGCGAGAAAAGGATGAAATGATCTGGAAGTTCTGAAGTCCATTTGTTCATTCGCTCACATCCTTTGCATCTGGCAGTTTGATGCTGTCATAGGTTTGCTGCCATATTTCAACATCTTCTACGAACGGTGCAATATTCAGCATATGTTGAGCAATGTCGAAACCCCACGCATGTTCCCAACCAGCGAGTTTTGGGGTCAGTTTCTCCCATTGGTTTCTGACACCTCTCGATTTCTTTCGTTGATGATTGTACAAGAGTGCAGCGGTTTGTATCAACCCTTGTATTAACAAAATCTCTGACTGTTCAGCGTTACGGCGCTTGAGAGAATTCCACAGATCTTCCCATGCTTCGTGTGCATGCCAATATCGTCCTGAATCAAAATCAACACGCCCTTTCTGGAGCAACACCGATTCGTCCGATGAGAGAGGTGATGCCTCCATGGTTGGTCCAAACGTTGCACCATTGAAATGCTTCGGATTTGTCCTTCTGCGGCACACAGTTCAAAAGATAAAAGCAAATGTTCCCGACTGCGGGGTGAAGAATTTGGTGGATTTTATACCCGGAGATGTGCTTGAAACAAGGCGCGGAGGGGTTGATGTTCTCCGCATCCTCGCTCAAGAATTAGCCACATTAGAGCGTCATGGCTCAATTAAAATTATCCGAAATATTCCGGAGGTTGGTCAACGAATTGGCCACCTCCTCGTCTACGATGGGACACTTGCAGCAGCCTTCCATGATGCGGATACTGCTCGATTTGGAATTGAGGCTCTTCTTGAAATTGAAACCGATGCTTCGGCGTTGGATGCACAAATGAGTCTCCATGAAATGTCGGAATCATCGTACATCACCGCTGTTTCACAACATCCAACCGCGAGCCTGATTGCACGAGAAGATGAAAACAGGGATGAAGCATGGTGGGCGACAGTTAAAGCACCTCGGCGTCGTTTAGGACGTGAAGAACGCCTTCCTGAAGTCAAACCGAGTGTTTCGGTACCTGAGGCTTTACGACGGCGCAGTGAGGCACGTTTACGAAATCAAGGTGGACCTGTATTGCAACAAGGACAAGCATGGCTTGAGAATTCCATAGAAGCCGATCATATCTTCAATCTCGGCCGTGTACTGATCGAATGCAGTCGACCAGTACTTGTGATTTCACGACAAGCGCCTCCCCGAATATCTTCCACATACAACATCGACCTCGAACATTACCGTTGGTTATCGGAAACACCTCATGAGCGAACGTTGGAACCTTCTTTGGAAGCGATTCGTCGAGAGGTTGATCAATTCCTGACAGAACATCAGAAAAGCATCTTGATCGTTGAAGGGATTGAATATCTATCCGGCATCCATGGTGAACTTCGTGTAATTGAAATGGTTCGGTCCATCGTCGACCAAACCCGCTCAGGAGGCAACATTTTGCTTGTTTCGTCCAATCTTGAAGCCTTTACGACTGTTCAGCGTTCACGATTGGAACGTGAGTTTAGTCGCCTCGGAAGTGAACAAATTCAAACCTGGTTGCTCGATATTGAACTCTTTCAGGAACATCCATTCTTTATTGATCTCGATGAGGAGATTGAAGCATCCATCAAAGCACATCTTGAGGCGAATGTTCGCAACCCGATTCTTTCTCCACGGCAAGAAATTTATCCTCAGGTCGAACAAGTACCTCTTCCAGTTGAACATCGAACCATACCGGTTGATGAAGAGCTTCAATCCAAGATGCGGACATGGGCAAACGATTCTGATGAGGTAGAACCGGTAACTGATGATGCTCAAGAAGAGGAATTCATTCCAGAGGAACCAGTGGAGGTCAAAGTGAAACCACGAACGCCTCAACGAGTTGTTCGCAAGCGAAAGCACGTGAATCGACCGAAAAAGAAAACCTCAATCGATGCGGCAGCACAACGTCGCATCGAACTCCCCAATTTGAATGAGAAGGACATGAACAGAACAAAGCCGTTCGTTCCGCATGCGCCAACGAGGGATCATGCCTTCCCAGAATCAAAAACAGAACTTAGCAAAACAGGGATTGGACAGGCTGCTACTTCTGCTTCGGGGCGAAAAGTCGCAAAATTCCCCCCCATCAAGCCAACCGGCCATGTAGCGATTCTTCATCCGAAATCCAAACAGTCTGAATTGGATATCGAACCTTCCATTCATGCCCGTGAACAATCCTCGACACGACAACGTACATCGGAGGACGAGTCATGAGTATCGAACGGACGAATCGATTGCGTATTGCTCTTCAAAAAGCGAAGGCAGGACTGCCTGAGACCGCTGAACAACGTTCAGATAATCCTTCCAAACTCGGCCGGCTCTTGAACAAACCAGGAACGGATGCAAAAGGACGCGGATTTATCCAATCTCAACCAATCCATGAACGACCACTTCTTGCAGCAATCAGCAAGGAAGTACTCGGAGATGATGTCACTTATCAACCTGCAATTAAACTCGATGAATCGCATCCCGTCTCAAGATTGAAATCTCTTCGAGAACGAAATTTTGACCAAGTAATCCCAGAGGGAAGTCTTGGAGATAAGATTGGATTTTCTTCATCAGGACAACCGCTATGGTCATCGATTCTTGACGAACAAAGAAGCATGCCGATTAACGCACTTCCTCAGGAGTTAACATCACCTGAACAATCGAGTAGAACACATCATAGAACGGTCCTATCAAGCAATACCAATTGGCCCAATCGATTGGATTCGAGCCATAGAAAGACCTTCAAGAATTGGAAAGTCATTCCCGAGAACAAACAATCGAGTATCGTGTGTGAATCGATTATTGATCACTTAGGCCAACGGCACAATCCTCACATCATCGTTGGTGAACGGGAAGTTGGAAAGAGTCATCTTTTGCATGCAACGGGTCAAAGTGTATTGCGATATTATGACGGTGACGTTCGTATTTTACGTGCAACAGAACTCCTAAGTTTGGATTCCATTCCAAACGATTGGCATGAAAGCATGGCTACAACAGCACTCCTACTCATCGATGATGCACACCTCGTAGCAGAACATGAACAGCATGCACAGAGCATTGGGCATCTGGTCGATCATGCGCTGAATCTAGGCGTTCACGTCCTATGCACCTCTCTTTCTCATCCTCGTGAATGGACTTCATCCAGATTATGGGAATTGTTGCGAAATGCTTCATCTTCGACCATGCATCACGTCACTGAGGGAAGTCTGGCGCTGCACATCAAGAATCAAGGATCACTGCTTGGCATGTTGTTTGAAGATGCACATATCATGGAAATTTTGAATCATGTTGGCCAATCATGGAGAGGTGTTGAAGCAGCCCTCTCAATACTAAACGATGCAAAAGAACGAGGACTGGAACTCCTGAATCCTGAAGATGTTCAAGCAGCACTTACTGGGAATTCTGTAGAATCTCCTGGAAGGGAAGAACCATCGGTTTCTTCCTCAATCACCCTTGCATCGGACATCCTCAAGAGAGCTACAGATGTAGTCTACACAGGAATAGATTCAGGGGGTATTGAACTTCATGCAGCTCCGATTGAAGAACAAGAAGATGATTGGGAACCTTCTTTGGTTTCACCTGAGGATCTCACCACAGCGAACGATCTTCTCGAAATGCATTTGAAAACTACGCTGGAACAATTGACACCAGAGGCGCCAACGGTACTCGACGTCGATGCCCAAGATCGTCATCTTACTCACCAGTTTGGAACCGTCGAAGGTGATGACATATTACGAACTGCAGATGTTCTCACCAGCATTGATGCTTCCATCGATGAAGCACTTGCTGAACGCGAGCGAATCATTGTACGCGATGACCTGCGTTTGCAACATCTTGAAGTCAAGATGGAAGAACTTCTTGAGCGAACTGCCCATGCAGACGCCGATGAACTCATCGATATTGTCGACGAATTACGACATATCGAACATGAACTTGGCCTGGTGAGTGAAGATGCAATGGAAGCCTTTGAGATGGAAGATGAAGCAATCAAAGTCGCTCACCTCTCAACCATCAAACCAACCACTCGTCTCTTGGGTGAAGAAGAATGAGAGGTGCTTGGTGGGCCGATGGAGTTCAATTCACGTGTCAACCTGACTGTGGACGTTGTTGTGATGAACCCGGTGGGATTGTGTATTTGTCAAAAACAGATGTTCAACGGATTGCAGAACACAAGAATATCGTTGTTCGCACGTTCCTGAAGCGTGATTGTACAAAGACGCTCGATGGCCGTTATATCCTTCGATCGAATCAATCCGATGGAATCTGTATTTACTTGGATGATAAGA
>JASLVI010000125.1 GCA_030741455.1 Candidatus Poseidoniaceae archaeon
AACAATTGCAGGAGCTGCTGCAGTGGATTACATGCTCCAAATTTGGGCACCGAGCCTCTCCACTTCTTGGAAGGCAGGCGATGGTCGACGTGTAAGTGAAGGTGATGTCATCGTCGAGATCAGTGGTGATTCTGAATCGGTTTTGCGTATGGAACGTTCAATCCTTAACTTGCTTGGCCAACTCTCAGGCATTGCAACCAATGCAGCGCATTGGGCAACCATCGCACCTCGGCAAGTTGCTTCAACGCGCAAAACCGTTTGGGGAATGCTCGACAAATGGGCCGTTCATCTTGGAGGCGGGTTGACGCATCGACTCAACAAAGATGATGCAACCATGATCAAAGAGAATGACCTTGCGGTAACTGAGGAAAGTGGTATGCAAGCCATTGTCCAACTTCTTTCAACCATCGATGTGAATGATTGTGGGGCATTCCTTGAATTGGAAGTAACCAACGAAAAAGATGCCATCGTTGCTGCATCAACATGGAAGCAACGACAAGAAGGTGAAGCACTTGCACCGCTTGTTCTCATGTTGGACAACTTTGGTCCAGAACGAAGCAAGGAGATGGTTGGTGAACTCACCGATATGGGATTGCGCGATGCAGTCGTTCTCGAAGCAAGTGGAAACATTGTCTTCGATGACTTGGAAGCATGGCGAGAATGTGGTGTCGATGTTCTCTCAACAAGTGCCATCAATCGAGGAACAAGGCCTCTTGATGTCAGCATGCTCATCGACCAGTGAGGTGGAACCATGGAGCACGCCGCTGACCCATCACATCCACGATATCGTTCATTGTTGATGCGTCACAGACTTGAAGTTGCGGCCAAGAAAGGTATGCTTGCAGATTCTGCATTGATTGCCCATGGCCGAGGTGAAGCCTACGATTATCTCCTAGGAGAGACAACAATTCCAAGCGCTGATGCTGCCACACGAATTGCACTGAACGCACTGATGCAAGCTGAACATCCTGTCCTTTCTGTGAACGGAAATGTTGTCGCTCTTGCAGGCGATGAAATACTTCGCCTCGCCAATAAAATTGGTTGCCCGCTCGAAGTCAACATCTTCTACAGAACGCCTGAACGAATGGAAGCCTTACTTAACGATTTGAACGAACGGAAGGAACGGCTTGGACTTGATGTAGACATCCTAGGTGCTGAGCCGGATGCAACCATTCCTGGCCTCAAAGGGCCACGTGCAAAGTGCGAATCAAAAGGAATCCTACGAGCTGATACCATCCTCGTTCCCCTTGAAGATGGTGATCGATGTGAAGCGCTTGTAGCCATGGGCAAGACGGTCATTGTCATCGACCTGAATCCGCTTTCACGATCGTCACAACGTGGTAGTATGACCATCGTAGACGAATTGTCTCGATGTCTGGAGAACATGCTTGAGATGCCTCTAGAAGGGTTGCCTTCGGTCGAATCATACAATCATCATCAAACGCTTCAAAATGCACTCGACACCATCGTCGATGGAATGAAAAACAAATTTTGAGAGATAAAAGAATGAATCTTTCGAGAATTCATTGGGAAGGCTTCAAAGGCCGTCAACTCCGAGAGTTCTCCATGAGTGAGGATGGTCAAGAAACTCGCGGACTGATTGATATCAACGCCCTTCCTGAACCTGTTCGACGCATGGCGGAGGTCATGACGGGTCTCGATCCAGAATGGACCATCAATGGATGGTTGACGCAACAAGCAGAGCAAACACTAGCCTTGCTTCGTCATGACCTCAAGCGAGAACGATTGCTCTTGGAACAGCGCAAGTTCCGTCTCGATGATTTGGAGCGACGAATCAGTCCCGATCAAGAAAAAGACGAGCATCAAATGTCCATTTTCGACTGCTTCGGTCTAGACGAGGACAATACCTTCACCGGACTTTCTCAGCGTGGTGAAAAGCAACGTATTGAGGAAGGTGAAGCGCATGGAGCTGAAGCCTTCATCGAACTCTTACCAGATGATCAAGTCGATGACCCGCTCCTCGCTGTTGCATGTCAACTCGTCGTCATGATCGTCGATGGTGAAATCGAGAAAGGCGAACCTGTTGCAACCATCAATGTCATCTTCGAACGAATGCTTGAACATGGTGTCGAAGAAGAAGAAATCGACGAAGCCATCGATTACCTCTTAACGACCGGTGGACTCATCGAAGTTGATGATGATTGTTTCATCTCAACCATTTAGCTCATACGTACGTCACTTCTCTTGAGAAGAGAAGACGCCACAATTCAATACCGTCCCAATTGTCTTCACCAGCAAAGTACAAATTGCCGTTATGGTGATGCATTTCACCGATGTTTCCGCCTATCGGCTTCAAATCGATCACTTGCCATGTGGTCCCATTGACCGAATTGTGTGCCCACAATTCTTCCCCAGTTGTTCCATCATCAGCTGCAAAATACACGGTGTATCCGCCGACTGTGAGTTCATGTGGAGCGCCAGTACCAGAAGTGGATTGGAGATTGGTGACCTCCCAGAACGAATGATTTGATGACTCAAACGCCCACATTTCGAAATGTGTGCCTGAGGTGGCTTGGAAATAGACACGTGTATCCATGACAACAAGATTGGAGGGCATACTGCTTGCAAAACTCGGGCGAATGTCTGCTACAAGCCATGTCGAGTTGTTCGTTATCTCATAGGCGTGCAACTCCGTTCCTGCTCCATTTCCATCGTTTGCTGAGAAATAGATGGTCGTGCCCATCGCTGTGAGATGAGAAGGATTTGATGAAAGAATTCCAGAATTGATGTCTTTGACCATGAATGTCGTTTTTGTTGCAGAATCATGCTTCCACAATTCGACATTTGCATTGTTTGGACCTGCTGAGAAATAGAGATCAGAACCAACAACAATCAAACTTGTTGGTTGAACATTCGCCACCTCATTCCATATGGACCCGTTTGCCAAATCGTATGCCCATAAATCAAACACGCCTGCAGTATCTCTTGCACCGAAGAACACTGTCGTTCCAAGAAGTGTAAATTCTCCAGCAAAACTGCCAGACGTTCCTGGTAAGACATCGGAAATCAATGATGCCGTTCCATTCGAAGGATAATAAATCCAGGGTTCAAGACCGTTTGTTGGATCACTGCCAAGGAACATCAACACATCACCAACTGCTCGCATGCTCATAGCCGTACCAGAATAAACGCTTGAAATGGTTTCATTGACATCCATTGACCAAATTCCACCCGAACCTCCACTCGTTGCTGTGAAGTACATTGTTGAATTGATGGTGGCAAAATCCGAAGGCATGCTATGCCCAGTGCCCACATTGATGTCATCGACTTGAGCAACATCAAAGGCCGTACAAATCAGCGAAATGGTAATGATTTCACCCGATTCCAGAATCCCATTCTGAGCGATGCCTCCTCCAGAACCATCGTCCAATCCTTGCTTCAGCAATTGACCCGATCCATTGCATGCAAGGTACGTTGGAGCAGGTTCCAAACTGGCGACCATCATGGTTGTCGTTGAACTACCATCGGCTCCGTCAGCTCCGTCAGCGCCATCGGAACCGTCAGCACCATCTGCACCGTTCGTGCCATCACTTCCATCTTGACCATTGCAAACAAAGAGCGTTGAATCGATTTCTGAGGGTGCTAAGAAACCGTCTCGATCATCATCGATTCCCGTATCGATACGCGTTCCTCCAGATGGGCAGTTTGCGATGGCTGCAACGCTTGAAACAATCAGTGAGGTTTGTCCATCTGAACCATCTGCACCATCAGCACCGTCGCTTCCATTCGTACCATCGGCACCATCAGCACCGTCGCTTCCATCTGAACCGTCCAAACCATTCATGCCATCACCACCAGGTTCGCCTTGATCACCAGTGAGATCGACGGTGCTCCAGACATTGCTTTGACAAACTTGGAAGCCTGACACATCAGCGACGAAGAAGATTTGATCCTGGAGCGTAGCATCGCAGAGTGGTAATTCTTCACCGCTTGCAATCAAATGAAAACTCGAACCAGCTGTTCCATTGACACCGGCTTGACCGCTGTCTCCTTGTGGCCCTTCAGGCCCTTCAGCAAACAGCGAAGAATAGAGCGATAATGGTGCAACAACCAACATCAAGACAATGACAACAATCTGTGTCTTATCGTTGAGAAATGAAGACGATCCTGTCAAGGATGATCCAACTTTTTCTTGAACCGGTTCAAACTGAGATTCAACAACAGATTCTACGGTATCAACTTGTGAGGTCTGTTCCGATTTCCATTGTTCAATCTGTTCTTGCGTCCATCCTTTTTCGAGCAGTTGTTCATCCGTCCACATAAGCAAAAAGAACGTGTTATATTTTAACCAGTTTTTGGTACATTGTTTTGACAAATCAATTCAGTGAAGCCTTTGCCTTCTTTCGATTACGATTCCACTTCTTGATTCGAGGTAATTGCCATTTG
>JASLVI010000126.1 GCA_030741455.1 Candidatus Poseidoniaceae archaeon
CGACCCACCACTGTTCCCAGATGCTGCTGATGCTCTTCTCGACAAAGCAAATCTTCCAAAAAGAGCAAGTGGAGAAGGGATTCTCTTACTGGCCGATGGAGGTCGATTTGAAGGGACCCTCTTTGGAGCGGAAGGCTTTGGCGAAGGCGAGTTGGTTTTCACTACTGGTATGATGGGTTATCAGGAATCTCTGACAGATCCGTCGTGGGCCGGTCAAATCCTAACATTCACCTACCCATTGATTGGAAATTATGGCATTCATGGAGGTAAATCTGAATCACGTGCAGTCTGGCCAAAAGGCGTCGTCGTTCGCCATGCAATGCAGGATCCTGACCATCGAGATTCAATAGGAACCGTTTCTGAACTCCTCCAATCACATGGTGTGCCAGGTATCGAGAACATCGATACACGGGCCATCACACGACGTGTTCGTGAACTTGGTACCGTATTGTGTATCTTTGGCCCCAAAGAAAAAGAGCAAGAGATGCTCAAGCGATTGGAAGTCATGACATCACCTGAACTCGACGATTTGGTCGACTTTGTCTCCATCGATGAACCTGTCATTCTCAATCCAGGCGCAACCGATGATATAGGCGAGCCACTCCCTCGAATTGGCGCATTGGATTGTGGCGTAAAATACAACATTTTGCGCAACCTTTGCCAACGTTTCGAAGTCGTATGGTGCCCCCCAAACATCAGTTTTGAAACCCTTCAGAATTTTGGAATCGAAGCCCTCTTTTGTTCGAATGGACCCGGTGATCCAGCACATCCTGGAAAAGCAACGGATGCTCGACACACACTTGCGAAAGCCGTCTCAATGGGTCTTCCTGTCATGGGAATTTGTCTCGGCCATCAACTCATGGGGCTTGCATCTGGACTCAAAACATACAAGATGAGATACGGACATCGAGGTGCGAATCAACCTGTTGTTGATTTGAAAAGTCGACGCGTTTGGATTACCTCACAAAATCATGGATTTGCTGTCGCCGATCCACAACATGGAATGCTTGCAGCCCATCCATCGGGAGCCACCTCTCCAGAAGGTGAAAATCTGCATGGATACGATGTAGAGGTTCGATACATCAATGCCAATGACAAGACTGTCGAAGGTCTTGATGTTCTCGGAAGACCTTGCTTTACGGTTCAGTTCCATCCAGAGGCATGTCCTGGCCCGCACGATGCAGAACCTTTGTTTGACCGATTCAGAGAATTGGTTGATACCCATCGCCGAGGTGATGCATGATGCCAAGAAGAGACGACATCAACACGATTCTGGTTCTTGGCTCAGGACCCATTAAAATCGGTCAAGCGGCTGAATTCGACTTTTCAGGTTCCCAGGCTGTACGCGCACTTCGAGAAGATGGCTACGAAGTGATTCTTGTCAATTCAAATCCAGCAACCATCCAAAATGACCCGGAAATGGCAGACCGTGTTTACATCGAACCGCTTCTTCCAGATACTGTTCGTAAAATTCTTGAAATCGAAAAGCCCGATGCACTCCTCGCTGGAATGGGTGGCCAAACAGCTCTCAACATCGCAAGTGAGTTGTCGCACGATGGAACATTAGAGAAACTAGGTGTGGAATTAATTGGTTCAGATTTGGATGCTATCGACAAAGCAGAAGATCGTGAGTTGTTTAATCAGGTTTGCGAATCCATCGACCTTCCAATTTCACAAGCCATCGCCTGCAACTCGATGGAAGAAGTCATCAAAGCCGCAGAAGAAATTGGTTCTTGGCCGATTCTCATTCGCCCAGCATTCACACTGGGTGGCCTAGGTGGAGGGACTGCATTTGACATGGGACAACTTGTTGAGATTGCAACCCTTGGTCTTCGAAATTCAAGAATCAACCAAGTGCTCATTGAAGAATCTATTCTTGGTTGGCAAGAATTGGAATACGAAGTTATGCGAGATACTGCAGATAATGCAACCATCGTTTGTACGATGGAAAACATTGACCCTATGGGCGTACATACGGGTGAATCGGTTGTTGTTGCCCCGCTCCAATCCTTCTCCGATGCAGATCATCAGGCCTTGCGTGACAAAGCACTTGCCCTCATTCGTGAATTGAACATTAAGGGAGGATGCAATGTACAATTCGCATTCAATCAGTTCACAGGTGAAATACGAGTCATTGAAGTCAATCCTCGAGTGAGCAGATCCTCTGCACTTGCATCAAAAGCAACTGGCTATCCAATCGCCCGCATGGCTGCAAAGATTGCGGTTGGTTATACGCTTGATGAATTGCCCAATCCGATAACAGGTGAAGGAACAACAGCAGCATTCGAGCCAACCTTGGACTATGTAGTTGTGAAAATCCCACGTTGGCCTTTCGATAAATTCCGAACAGCGGACAGAACACTCGGAACTTCAATGAAATCAACAGGAGAAGTCATGGCCATTGGCCGTAACTTCGAAGAAGCCTTCCTCAAGGCATGGGCTTCGCTTGAACAGGGATGCCCATACCCACGACCGCTAACCCGAGCAGATGAATCAGAAGGCGAAGGTATGGCTGAGCGAGCCCATGAACAACTTCCAGACAGTGTGCTTGTCGATTGGCTACGGATTGCGACAGATCGTCGAATGGGCGCACTCCTAGAGGCGTTCCGACGTGGATGGAGCATCGAAAAGGTTCACGAAATTACACGAATCACTCGCTGGTTCCTACAACGCTTCGAACATATTGCTCAGATGGAATCAAATCTTGTGAACATGAAGGTTCGACCCTCCTCTCTTGATTACAAGACGATCATCCAATACAAATCGCATGGGTTTAGTGATGCTCACATCGCAGATGCACTCAATGGATTCAAACCTTCAGGCTGGAAAGCATTACCAGAAGATTGCAATGAAGAAGGTGTAATGCTTCGACGCCATGAATTGAAGATTCACCCACGATACAGAATGGTCGATTCATGCGCTGCTGAATTTGCTGCGAAAACTCCGTACTACTACTCAACGTACGAACCATTCCAAGATCATGGTATCGATCACGTACCGAATCTTGAACAGCGAACTAAGCAACGCATGGTTGCCATTGGTTCAGGACCAATTCGAATTGGACAAGGTATTGAATTCGATTATGGATGTGTTCATGCTGTCATGGCCATTCGGTCCGCAGGAATGGATGCTGTTCTCATCAACAACAATCCTGAAACCGTTTCAACCGATTTTGATACCTCCGACCGGCTTTACTTTGACCCACTCACGAGCGAATGTGTTTCTGAAATCCTTTTGAGAGAAAAAGCCCATGGCATTCTCCTTCAATTCGGAGGACAGACGGCCATCAATCTTGCACAACCTATTGAGAAGCGTCTCAAACACTTGTCCGAAAAAGGAGCAAAGGTACAGATTCTTGGAACAAGCGTTGATGGTATTGATGAGGCTAGTGACCGTGAACGATTCGAAGCATTTGCAAAGAAAAACGGTCTGCGTATGCCGAATGGAGCAACAGGAACAACTGCAGATGACATTCGTAATGCTGTTGAGAATATCGGATTCCCTGTTTTGATTCGTCCGTCCTATGTCCTTGGTGGCCGAGGTATGGAGATTCTCTCCAACGAGACCCAATTAGAAGCCTATCTCAAGGAAGCCTATCTTACACCCGACAAGCCTCTCCTTGTCGACGAATATCTAGGCCATGCAACCGAATTGGACGTTGATGCTGCGAGTGACGGTGAAGATGTTCTTGTTGGTGCGATCATGGAACACCTCGAAGAAGCTGGAATACACTCAGGTGATTCAACCTGTTTCATCCCCGCCCAAAACATTAGTGAAGAAATGCTTACTCGAGTTGCAGAACAAACAAGAACCATCGGTTTGGGCCTGAATATCAAAGGATGTTTCAATATCCAATTTGCAATTCAAGGTGATGATCTCTACGTTCTTGAAGTCAACCCTCGATCATCTCGCACCGTTCCATTTGTTGCCAAATCCTCTGGCTTACCTCTTGCAAAGATTGCAGCCAATGTAACGATTGGAATCCCTCTCTCGAAACAAACCATACCGAAGCGAACATCAGGCCAGATCTGTGTGAAGGCACCTGTATTCCCATTCATCAAACTGAGAGGATTGGACCCTGCTCCTGGGCCTGAGATGAAGTCGACTGGAGAAGTCTATGGTTCAGATACTTCCGCAGATATCGCTTACCTGAAAGCGAGACTCGCTACTGAAGTCCCAGTTGCAAGTTCAGGTGGCGTCTATCTCACCGTCCGCGACGAGGATAAGCAAGGACTCGTTCCAATCGCTGAAGAACTGTACGATCTTGGTTTCACACTCTACGCTACACCAGGGACTGCGGATGTCCTGCGAAGTTCAGATGTTG
>JASLVI010000127.1 GCA_030741455.1 Candidatus Poseidoniaceae archaeon
AGGGTATGGACTTGGACCTGCCTTTGCTGGTCGAAACACAACGCATCAGCGCAAGAAAGCGGATGAGAACGATTTGCGTTTGATTCGTGATGCAATGGGTCTTGATTTCTCCGATGAAGCGTTGGAAAAACTTCCATTCATTCAACCCAGTGACGTTCCAGATGTTGTTGCTTATGCGAAGAAGCGACGTGCGGCTATGATGGGTCCAATGCCTGAGCGACGCGTTCCTGAGATGGCGCTCACACTTCCTGAAGCATCGGTCTATGCTGAGTTTGATGATGGAACGAAAGGAACGTCACAGGTTTCGACAACGATGGCCTTTGTCCGTCTGATGCGCGGATTGATGAAGACACAGGAATTTGGTGAACGCGTTGTACCGCTTATTCCTGATGAGGCTCGAACCTTCGGAATGGACCCACTCTTCGCAGAATTTGGCATCTATCATCCTGATGGTCAATTGTACAAACCGGTTGATCACAAGGTGTTGATGAAGTACAAAGAATCTGCAAAGGGACAAATTCTCGAAGAAGGAATCAATGAGGCAGGGGCGCTCTCTTCATTCATCGCAGCAGCCACATCGTATGCAACACAAGGCTCGCCAACGATTCCCTTCTACATCTTCTATTCCATGTTCGGATTCCAGCGTGTTGCTGATTTAATTTGGTCTGCAGCGGATTCACGCGCTCGTGGATTCCTCATTGGCGCCACATCCGGGCGGACGACGCTCAACGGAGAAGGTCTGCAACACCAAGATGGCCACTCCCTGTTGATGGCGCATACCAACCCTGCGGTTCGTGCATACGATCCAGCCTTTGCATTCGAATTGTCAACCATCATCAAGCAAGGTATTGTCGATATGTGCGAAAACGATAGCGATGTCATCTACTATCTTGCCGTATACAACGAGAATTATCCAATGCCTGCAAAACCGAAAGATTGCGAGGAAGGTATTCTCAAGGGATTGTACAAACTTCGTGATGCTCCAGAAGGCGATGGCCCTGTCGTTCGATTGATTGGGTCAGGACCAATCATGCTCCAAGTCTTGGATGCTGTCGAGAAATTGGAGACATTTGGAGTCCGATCTGAAATCTGGTCAGCAACATCCTACGGAGAACTTCGTCGTGAAGGCATGGACGTTGCTCGATGGAATCGTTTGCATCCAGGTGAATCGATGAAGACATCATGGGTTGAGCAACAATTTGGTGACGATGAGGCGCCAATTGTCGCAGTTTCAGACAATGTTGCAGCCGTTCCAGAAATGATTCGTGAATGGGTTCACGCCCCATACACGGTCTTGGGAACGGATGGATTCGGTCGTTCTGATACACGTCCTGCACTTCGTCGCTTTTTCGAAATCGATGGTGAAGCCGTCGCTCTTGCAGCACTTTCGTCGCTTGTGCGGGAAGGTCGGTTGGAAGTTTCAGTCTACAACGATGCAATGTCATCCTTAGGTGTTTCAACCGAGAGAAATGACATCACAAGTCTCTGATTGGTGGCGTCCAAGTTCCACCTTTTCTCGCATGATCGAGAACGTGCCAATAGATTGTATCCAATTCAATGGTCGAATCTTCAACCATGTTTATTTCTTCAACATTGAGTGGTTTAGCTAACCGTTTCCACGCCCCTTTCGCATTCCAACGAAGGCCCATGATGTGTTGAGCAGGTCCGCAGGTTGGTAGTGAAAAACGAGTTTTCCATGGACGTTCGACCATCGGTGTTTGATGAACCGTTGATTGAACGGATTTCCACGATTCACCTTTTCCATATTTACGATTGACGAGCCATGATGGATTGATGGACGAATCAACGGTAAATCCCTGCTCAACAAGGACCGATATCATCCATGGGGCAATGTAGCCCGCAGGTGCGCGAAACCATGGCTTGAAATGCTGAGAGAAATGTTGTTTGAGAATGGATGTGGATGTTTCCAAGTCTTGGGCGAATGTTTCACGATCCTCTGGCCAAGCCGACCAACTTCGATGATGAAGTCCATGGCACCCAATTGTGATGCGTTGCCCGAATGTTGAGCAAAGTTCGTTCATCATCTGAAGAAATTCTTCACATTGACATTGATCAGCGATGACGAACAATGTGATTGGCAGTTCATGATTACCGAGCCATGATGTCAAACCCTTCATTCCAGTTCGAAACTGTTCTGAAATCATTGGAAGCGTTTCATCAGGTTTTGATCGAGTTGGATGACCTTGATTTGATGGGACGTGACGTACATCGTCTGTATCGATGGTGAACCAGGCGCGGCGCAAAACCCTCACACCCGAGGCAAATCAACAACGTGAATCTTGTGCGGAACGGTTTTTCCATTCAATTCAATTCCTATGAATTCGTCAATGATTTGACCGTTCCACCGATGACAAATTCGTTCCGCTGTGATCAGACCTGCTTCGTTACGAGGGTGAACAGTGATTTCAATTCGGAAGATCGAATCCCTCGATTCGAGCCAATGAAGAACTGCGTCGACTGCGTTTGAAGCGATTCTCCGATGACGAAATTCCTTGCGAACCCAATAGCCGAGATTGTAATGTGAATGAACCAATTGCATCTCATCACCGAGTCCAATCAAGCCGATGAATGTGTTTTCTTGATCATGAATGGACCAGAAATGAACGCGATCTGCATTCGAAAGATGTTCCAAATCGTGCAACATATCGGACAACTGTCGCGTGATATCTTCATCGTTTTTCAACCAAGGAAGTGCAGCTCTAGCAGATTCAGGATCTTCTGTATACGCTTCAATTACCATCGGTAAAATCGCTTTGGCAACGGGTCGGAGTGAATACCCTCCGTCCAAATCAGGGAGATTCGGTGTTCGTGGCATAGCATCCCTCATGCAGATAGATGTGCAATCGCATTCTTGACGTTTTCATCGTTTGGATAGATGCGTCGTGCCATTTCAAGCATCCAATTGAGATGCTCGACGCGACCTGCTTGTTGCAGAATAAGTCCGATGTGATACAAGAGCGAAACATCATCCCCCAATTGTGGTCCAAGTGCATCGATGTTGTGTTCCGCTTCAGCAATTTTGCCTGCTCGGACCAATCCGAGCGATTCGACAACGATGCGGTGGACTTCTCGAGGATCCATTGGCTCACTCGCAGGCCATGGCCAAATGCGAGTGGATGATTGCACTTCAGGCGTAACAACATCCTCTTCCTCGGGTTGTGAAGGTGATGCAATAACGACATCATCCTCTGGTAGTTCAGGGACCTGTTCGTCCTCTTCGGGGAGTTCTGGAACAACTTCTTCAGGAAGTTCAGGCATGGGTTCTTCTATCTCTTCAGGAAGTTCAGGAATAGCAGGTTCATCGCTTTCAAGATCTTCTGGAATGTCTGGGAGGGTAAGTTCTTCAGGCGATATTGGTAGTTCATCTTCAGTTTCGGGCAGTTCAGGAATAGCGTTGGGGTCTGGGCCAACCGTTCCAGTAAAGTCAACTTCAGGCTCATCGTCCTCATTCTGAATCAATTGGCCCTGTCCGGTATGGACAGGTTCCTCGACTTCATCGAGTGGGTTTGCATCAGGGAGTTCGAATCGTTCTTCGATTTCAGGGGCGTCTTCCGTCGTTAATTCAACTTCGTCACGACCTTCGAATTCAACCGTTTCCGACATTGTCGGCCCTTCGCTATCGATGAAGGAGAACTCTTCACTTGACATCGAATCATCGTATTGGTCGACTTCAATCATGACATCTTCAAGATCCAACACCGCTTCAACAGCAAACTCTTCCTCTTCGACGTCATCATCGTCCATGAGTGTTGAAAGCAGGTCGTTTTGGACATCGGTTGCAACTTCGAGATGCTGGTCACGAGCAGGTTTGTTAAGGTCATAGTAGCATTGCACGCAGGTTGCTGCCCCTACTTCGTTTTGAGTACCGCAAAACGGACAAGGATTGTCATCCCCCTCCCCATCTTTCTTGCGCTTCCAAAACATGGTCTCGCCTATTTTCTCGGTATGCACTTGTGGTTTAAGCATCACCATTCTATGGACGATGAATGCATCATTCGCCATAGTCTGAAATGATGGCAGGATGTGGAGATGTTATGGGGGAGCGAGGCAACGTCCGTAGGATGGACAGTTCATCATCAGCCCATGCAGGTGAACCTGAGGGAGAGGACGCTGGAATATGGCGTCGTGGACAAGATCACTTCCGCC
>JASLVI010000128.1 GCA_030741455.1 Candidatus Poseidoniaceae archaeon
TTAATCCGACGCTTTCAAAAAAGGGAAGCATCAGGAATCGCTATGAGCGGGAAGACTGCACTTATCACAGGCATCACCGGACAAGATGGTTCCTACCTTGCTGAATTGCTCCTCGAAAAGGGATACACAGTCTATGGATTGGTCCGTCGTGTATCGCAACCGAGCCTTGGACGTAACCTCATTAACCACTTGATGAGCAACGATAACTTCCACCTTCTCAATGGTGATTTGGCCGATCAAAATTCGATTGACAATGCTGTTCACCAGGTCAAGCCAGATGAGTTCTACAACCTTGGTGCCATGTCCTTCGTTCCTGAATCATGGCGCTCGCCGATGATGACCGCTGACATTACTGGTCTCGGTGCGCTACGCTGTCTCGAAGCGGTTCGAAAGCACGCACCAGATTGCCGATTCTATCAGGCAGGATCAAGTGAGCAATATGGAAAGGTACGTGAAGTTCCGCAATCCGAACAAACTCCGTTCCACCCACGCTCGCCGTATGGATGTGCGAAAGTCATGGCGTTCGAGATTACCCGAAACTATCGAGAATCCTACAATATGTTCGCTTGTACTGGAATTCTCTTTAATCACGAAAGCCCACGACGTGGTCTTGAATTCGTCACACGAAAGGTGACCATGATGGCTGCCCGTATCAAGCATGGATTCGATGAATGCCTCCATATAGGCAACGTTGATGCCAAGCGCGATTGGGGATTCGCTGGTGATTATGTTGAGATGCAATGGAAGATGTTGCAGCAAGATAAACCAGATGACTACGTGATTGCAACTGGGCGGACACACAGCATTCGTGACATGATTAGCCTCTCATTTTCACATATCGGTCTTGATCTGACATGGTCGGGTGAAGGTGTTGACACAATTGCAACCGACCAAAACGATGTAGTTCGAGTTCGAACGAATCCCAAATTCTTCCGCCCTGCTGAGGTTGACCTCCTGATTGGAGATCCTGCTTACGCAAAGGAAAAACTTGGTTGGGAAACCAAAACCACTTTCGAGCAACTCATTGAGATGATGGTCGAATCCGACCTCGCTATCGTTCAGGAAGCTGTTGATGGAGGCTATGCTCCACCAACGCCGCCAGAGTGATTCGCTGACTTTTGCATCAGCCGATTAAACAACGGTGGAATGAGCGCAATCCAGAACATCTGATAGTATCCACCTGGTAGTTGAGGCGATTCATCGTAAGGACGCAATCGCTCGTACGGTGTGCTTGAGCGCAGATGATGGGCTGCATGAAGTGGAAGATTCATCAGCGTGTATCGTGACCACCGTGTACGACTTTCCCAAGCGTGACCTGCATGAGGACGTTCATCTTCACCTCGTTCAAGTCCGTGATGTTGAATGAAATTCACAAATTCAAGAAGGTAGATGGCGACGAAGGCCTGTCCAACGAATACAGCAAGGTAGGGCAACCCCCAGAAGGCAAGAGAAGCAAGCAATGCGAGTTCGATAATGACTGAAATTGTAGTATCTTTTCTCCTGATTCTAAATGCGTTTCTGAGTTGCTTTGGGACGGTTCGCACAAGATGCCCATAGACACTACGCCCCCATGGTGAACTGGTAGGATCGACCTTACGCGCCCAGTGTTTGTGATGCGTATGATTGTGCTCAACTGTGAAATGTAGGTAGAGAACACACAACAAATCCAGGCGCCCGAGCCACCAACTCGCTGAACGAGGTCTTCTATGACCGAGTTCATGGGCAGCAACCACACCTGCAGCGCCTGTTGCAAGTCCAGCGGATAGTGCTGGAACGATGATAGAGACGGAACCAAGTCCATCCCAGACTCGATAAAGAAGACAAATCACGACAATTGGGACGAGAAGACCATGAAGATGAACGATAACATTGTGTCCCTTTCCTTCTTCTTCCACATCGTGAACAGTTGAAGAACCTGCGAGTACGTCGAGGAAGGGGTAGAGTCCGAGGAGCAAAATGATTGGTGCCAGCATCCACCATCCACCGATGAGGAGGGTTACTGCGGCAGCGACAGGCGTAAGCAAACCGATCAGATGCGGAGCCCACTTAGCCATGATTGTACCAGCGACTCATTCTTCAAAGGCGTTGCCTTCGAATCACATTTTCAGAATACATGCAATAAATTGAAAGAAAGTAGCAACTAAAATGAGCAACAACTCTTAACCTCAACGATTCTTAGGACGGCTATGAATCCGCGACGCGCAATACTTCTCACTTTTTTGATGGTCTCCTTTTCTCTGTCAGGATGTTTTGGTGAATCCGAGGTGGAAATAGACGATTCAAAGCCCAGTGTCTGGACCTTCGAGAGGCCAGAACTAACGTGGTACCACCTCCCAGATGCTGTCGATGTATGGGGCAACGACTCGGTGGAATTGAGTGGACGAAACATGCCGTATCCTGCCGAGGGAAGTTATTACAGCATTGGAATGTCGACGTTTGAGCCAACAATGGGGATTACAGAGAGCGATACACTGTTCATGAGTTCGTACGGAAATGGCCCATCGGGTTCCACTGCTGTCGTGGCGTGCAACCTCATCGGCATGACGGAATCCCTCGACTACTCTTGCGAGAATACCTACGACCCTCTTTTTCCAATCGCCAATTCCAACGACCCTTACATCTACGTCGACCCATGGACAAGCCGAATCATGAAATTCGATATGCATGCTTTACTGGGCATGACTGTTGAATGGTCGGATGATGACGGAGGCTCATGGAATGGTCCAAGCGTTGCAACACAGATTTACTCGGTTCAGGATCACCAAACAATTGCAAGCAGTAACATGCCTGCGATTGCCTATCCTACAACATGGATGTTCTGCATCAATGGAAATGCACCCCATCCTCTTTGTTCATCCAGTCAAGATGGTGGTGCGACGTGGGGGCCTGAAACATCAGGAGCTCCTGTCACGTGCTCGTCTGGAGGTTTGTCTGCCCACCTGGTTGGAAGTGTGGATGGGAATTTCTATCGCGGAAACAAAGGCTGCACTGGTGAAGGTTACTCAGTTTTCCGTACCACGAATGCAGGAATAACATGGACTGAGCACCCACTACCAACGGAAATTACGGGTACTGCAGATACATGGAATGCCGAAGAAGCTCAAGTGGAAGTGGATTCAGCAGGTAACGTCCATGCTATGTGGAACGGCCTAGACAACAAACCTTACTGGTCCTATTCACGAGATCAGGGCGATACATGGTCAAATGCCACGATGATCGCACCACCAATCAATTTGTCAGGAACTGGTTTTCCAGTGGTTGTCGCTGGTGATGAAGGAACTGTGGCTTTTGGATACGTTGGAGAAACTGCTGGCGAGGATGAGATTTGGAATGCCTATCTGACCTATACCACCGATGCCTTCAACGAGACACCATTGCTTACAACAGTGCAATTGAATGGAATTGACGACCCACTTGACACTGAAGTTGATTGCGGATACAATCGATGTGGCGGTCTCGGGGATTTTCTCGACATACGCGTTGATGCTTACGGGAGAACATGGTTCTCCCTTTCACATAATCTCGCTGATCAGGGAATCTTCGGAACGTTTCACATTGGGCCCAGTTTACGGGGTGAAACAATAACCATGCTCGCAGAAATGCCGTCTGGCGGCCCTACAACTCTGTGAACGGTTGAATTCATCAATTCAGGAACGTCGGAAAAGTGAAACAAATCGGCGAACGATTGTTGGGGTGAAAGAGATACCATCTCGATAGACTTGTGATTCTAAAGCTTGATCGACAAACATTGCAAGTTCTTTATCCATTCAAATGTCCCTCCTTGTTTGCGGCGCACCACGTTCGTTTGCAGAGAAACGAAACGCTGCCATTGCATTCAGAATCGGCGACAATACGTTCGAGAAAATTCCTGAACGGTAGTGTTGCTGATCCATTATTTGGTCGGTATATGTCTGGAGTTCTTTATCCATTGTTATCCTCACTCTAAATTAGGTGCTCCACCTATTCAAAGGCGTGGTAAACTTGCCAACACAAAGGTGTATTTATTACATTAAGTGTTTTCATATACACTTTAATGACCGTTCTCTTCAAGAATAAAAATCCAGAGGCCTACTCATCCGAGCCGCTCCCGACCGTTCATCAACAGTGGAATCCGGCTACAGGAGGAATCCCCATGGGTATGGACCTAGCACTCAAAGCG
>JASLVI010000129.1 GCA_030741455.1 Candidatus Poseidoniaceae archaeon
ATGGTATAGGTTGATTCAGAGGTAAAGCCAACGGAGGCGTTGTCGAAGTTATTGTATTGAACCTCAGGTATTTCGTCACCATAGCCTTCTGGAACGACGACGAAGTACATTCGATACTTGTCCGAGAATTTGCCCGACGCATCGTAAACACGGAGTTCCATACGAATCTGCGACTCCGCAGTACCCGAATCGTCAACTGTGACGTTTTGGAACTTGTAGGAGAAGAGACCATTGCTTGCAGCGGATTCTTCGAAGGTGTGGCCTTCAAGGTTGAATGACGTATCACCATATGGAGCATCGAAGAAGACCTTCCACTCATAGGTAACAATTCCATTGCTTCCGTCGATAGCGTCCGCATCAAACGAGTCACTCGCATCGAAGTGGATGACAAGTTCTCCATCTTCTGTGAGGATGATTCGGTTGACATCCCATTCAGTTTCGGAAACAGTCTTTGTTCCAATGTACTCGATGTTATCCATGTACTCGTCTCGCATGTCGATACTCATGTTTGCTTCCGGAGCAAATGCATCAGCAAGTACGTCGTTGGTTTCAACAACAACGGAGATGATTCGAGCGTGCCCAGCATCATCATGCAGAAGGAGCGTTACAGTCCATTGTGCACCTTGAAGACAGCCTGTCGCAGAGGAAAGATCGGTCTTACAGAAGGTTGCAGATGGTGAAGCATCCATGACATGGTCCGTACCGCTCGCCATCGATTGACCCATCCAGTCGGTTGGACCAGAAAGCAGCCAATCAGCCGTCAAAGGAGCAGCGGTTGCAGAAGTGTAGCCGAAGTTAACGGTTGCATCGCTCTTCATGTAATGTGTAGCGTATCCACCGGTCGATGGATCGAGTCCAGGCTCATCACCATCGACGGTGAGACCGAGATCTTGTCCCATTGCACCAAACCCTTCAGGATACGGCGTAACCTTGTAGTTGAGCATGTTTCCTAGAAGTGGGAAGGTCGTACTATCAGCACGAGAGGAGTACGTTGCAACGTCAATGGTTGATACGATCATTCCACCTTGGTAGTAACTGCACGTGCCCATAATCACGTCCTTGCTGTTCGCACTTGTTCGCAACAAGCTCTGGAAATATCCTCCATCTTCCATGTATCCATTACAGACACCTGGAACATTTTGTGTACTTACTGAGTTGGTATTCAAGACTGCAGTTGCAACGGTTCCATCACCCTCGAAACCTTGGAAGGCTGTCGTCGAGACATCGTCCATGATTGGATGATATGGGTCAGCAATGTCGAGATCGGTGTAGAGAATCTTCGTTCCTGGCGTATCTCGACTCTGAACGTCCATTCCAAATGGTAGTCGTCCATTCAATCCAACGTCAAGTCCGTAGATTTGGCTACCTTGTGGACCAAGATGCGCTTGAACGGTACCACCAGCAGACATGAACGACTCGAGCGTCTGTCGGTTTGCAGTGGAACCAAGCTTCTGGTAGTAGCCTCGACCACCGCTTTCAACATCCTTTGCAGCGATGTCTTCTTGCCATGGCAAGATGATCTTGTCGTAATGCGTCATCCAACCCGAGTCAAGATAGGTGGTCCAGTCGTTGATTGCGAATTGGGTGTAGGTCATTCCGAGCAGCTGAAGGTCTTCCTTGATGGTGGACGTACGTGCTGTTGAATCACTGAGGATTGCAACATCGATTTGGTCAGCGAAGGTTGCATGGAAGTATCGTACGTTTCCGCTTGGGTTTCCATTCGCAAGCTCAGCGTGGAAACTGATGTTGTAGGTGTGTCCATCTACCCAACCATTGTAAGCAGGGAAGGTCAAATCGATACGCTCGTTTGAAGTAAGTGCTGTTGTTGTTGTAGAAGATGATGCTTGATGGACTTGTGCGCCATCGGTTTCGTCAAAGACCGTCATGTAGAACATGTAATCGCCAGCGAGAACACCGTTGGTTGCCTTGAGGTCCCAGTTGTGTGTGAGACTACCATCGATTGCAAGAACACATTCGTAGACACCATCATCCAAACAAGCAAGTGTGCTTGGCTTACCAAGTGTAATGTCAACGGATTCAACATTGAAAATCACTTGCTCGATGTTGTTCGAGTTGCTGATCTCGTTGTCGTTGAACCATGGCTTGCCTACTGTGGTGTTGTCGAAAATTGTTTCAGCACGAATCATGTAGACGCCAGAGAAGAACTCGTGGTTTGCAACGGTTGTTGTTGCAACGTCTTCAGCATCGACGTTGGTACGAGAAACCGTGTACGAGGCATCCTCGTAGAAGGTAAACTCTTGCAACGTAATGTTGTTGAATGCAACACCCTTGAAACCATCATTGATTCCGTTTCGGCCATCATCGTCGCTCTGGAATTCGAAGTTGATGTCAACGGTCGAACCAGCGAGAGAAATACATTCTCGAGCCCATTGCAAACTGTCAGCAGCCGTGTTGTTAAGGACGTAAAGGTGCGTCAAATCGATGCTTCGAGTGAGAATAAGATCGTCTGTGTTGAAGAAGACGTTGTAGTTGCCACTTGAACCATCCGTACTTGCTGAATCACCGATGAAGGAGATTTCGGCCTGATTGATCGACTCACTGGAGTTGGTGAAACCGTCATTGTTGTCATCGTTTCGACAGGTTCCATCCTCGTCATAGTCATTCCATTGTCCGAGTAGAACAGCGGAGTATGAGTCGCTACCCTTTGTGTAATCAACATTGATGGAGGCATAGTCGTTAACGTCAACGATTGAAGTTCCATCGACATCAATACCGTAGAACGTATCTGCATAGTACTCGAAGTTCAAGGAAACGAAGTCACCAGACATACTGGTCAAATCAACACCAGGGATGGTGAGTGTCTCGTTCTCCCAGAGGTCGCCGTATCCTTGGGTTGCAGTGTCACATGGATGACCGAACCAGTAAGCATTGTTGTTGAAGATCAAGTCATTGCACGCTGCTTCGTTGTAGATCGCACCCTGTGGGTTGCCATCATCACTGTAGACATAACCTTCTGCGCCACCTTCAAAGGACTCCTTACAGATGACCGCAGGTGCACTGCAAAGAACGTCGGATGGTGTCGCTGAGAAGACGGTCGCCTTGATGTCGAAGTCAACCATCGTGTTACCCCAGTTGTTGCTGATAACATCGATATCGAACATTCCTTCAGCGTAAAGTCCACCAGGATTGAAGTAATCAATTCCTTCAATCGCTGGATCGTAAAGATTGAACGGCTGGATGTATTCGATAATCTCGTCATTCACTGTTTGCTCGTCCCATGCGTGGTTGCTCAACGATGCTGAAATTCGATAGATTGTATCATTCAGCAAGTCTGCAGAGATGGAAGCAGTTTCTTCTTCACCAGGTCCGAGATTGACGAGGTTGAGATTGCTCTGAAGGGATTGTGGGTTCGGGAAGTAAGCTGTGTTCTGCTTGTAAATCGTAACGTTATCGATTGCATATCCATCTCGTCCAGACCAAAGAGACTCATTGTCGTCGGCGATTGAACCATCGAATCCTGAGCGGAGACGGAATCGGATATCGACCGTTTCACCAGCCCATGGAGAAAGATCGAATTCGCCTGAACCATCTTCGGTAAAGTTACTCCATCCATAGTAGGTTCCTGAACTGTAAACACCGTAGTAGTAGCGTCCTTCTGCTACACCACCAATGCCGTTAATCTTGAAGGCGCGGTCGTTATCGTAACCGCCCCAAATCGATGAGCCTGAGAGACATTCTCCTGAAAGTTGAGCGGAGGTAGGGCACGCAATGGTCGACCATCCGGTTTCGCTTGAGCCGACTTCGATCATTGCTACATCGTCCCAAAGGTCGCCAATGAGCCATTGACCAGATGTTGCATCGACGGAACCTAGCGCACCATAACCAAGATGGCGGAACAACTCAACGCTGAGGAACGCACGATCGGACCCTGTCAAATCAACATCGGTCAAGGTAAGTGCATCGTCCCAGTTACGGCCATATCCAGACCATTCGTCTCCACTGCTGTTGGTCTTGTATTCACCAGCCCACATGAAGTCGGTTGGGTTCTGATAGTTCGCAGAAACGTTTGGAGCATTGTTTCCATCGCTTCCACCAACGGAATGGTTGGTTTCAAGAATCCAGTGTGATGATTGATCGATGTACTCATCAAACGACCACGTGCAACCGCCGTTACAACCAG
>JASLVI010000012.1 GCA_030741455.1 Candidatus Poseidoniaceae archaeon
AAGAACGAATCCATCAGGAAGCGAAGCAGACCCTTCTGCATAGGTTCCAATTTCGCCATCAAGTTTGGCTGCAACATCGGTTAGCAAGCGAGCGTGATTCGCATCAAGTTCGGTCCAAATGGCCAGAACGATGGTGCTGCTCGAAGCAAGCAGGAGTGATGCATCGCCTCTGTTCAATGAAGCATAACCGTTGCTGCCGCCAAGGTTGTCTTGTTGAGCATTCAATGCATCGGAGAGCGAAGCAACAGTTGCAGACAAATCCTCGGCCTTTCCAGGTAGGTCGCCCATGCTGTCGATGAGAATGCCTTGATCAGCGGCCAAGGCACCTTGCACATGTTCGTAATCTGAGAGTGCTTGGAGAACAGCGGAGATGTTTCGAGCAAAGAGTCGCTCAGTGAGGGTGTTGCTTGCCCCAAGTCCTTGCGCATCTGCTTGGAATTCAAACGCTTCAGGCAACAGTGCAGCCAATTCAGCAAGACCATGTATCGAACAACTCGAAGCAATCAATCGATGTTGATTCTTTTCAGCTTCTTCCAATGCTTCACGAGCATCAGCTCCGCCGAGGAGTTTGGTTGCACTCGTTCCTTCACAAATCCATCCAACAATACGTCCGGCACGCACCAATCGATGGCCAAAGGGCGTTTTTCGTCGCCCCACCCATGTCGTGATGTATCCATGTTCGAACGGTTGAATGGTCCCAGAGGACACATCAATCTCATCATCAATTCGTTCAATATGTGGTAAATCAAACATCATAACACCTCAGGTTGCTTCGCATTCCATTCTTGTCGCAAGCGTTCCAACTCATATCGCCATACGCCTTTTTTCCCATCCTTCCCGGAAAGATGGACGAAGAGATCATTGTCAAAATGGTCGAAGAGTGTCAATCGACGACCTTCAATCCAAGTTTCAAACAGTGGTTGGATGCCTAGATGTTCGCTCAATGAACAATAATGTGCCCATTCCCGTCGCTGTTCTTCGACCGACTCTGGCCATTTCTTCGTGCTAAGAATCTCTTTGCCGAACTGATCGATTAATCGAACATGACGAACTCCATCGAGTTCGCAAAGTTGAGAAAATAACCTGTCCAGCATAGGAGCCCAAACCTCTTGACAACTACGTGCCATTCAAGAACTTTCCCGAAACTCTTCCCCCGTAGGGGGATTTGGCAACCCAAATCAAAATTCCAACTGCAAATTTCCAGATGAGTAAGCGCGGAGGGCTCAGAGGACATCATTTTCCGCGCTCTTGCGAGATGGAAAATAGAGTGTAACTGTTCAAAATGTCAATTGGATTTTTTAATTTTCAATTGGAATATTTACAATAGAACATAGTCCAATCGGAGGCGTTTAATGGAGGTGATGTGACGATTCGCCATGGCCGAGGCAATTCCAAACCCATTCCAGGCACCTGCCTGCGATGTATGTGGGAGGGATGCAGTTGTTGAACAAGCCTATTCCGGGCGTATCTTGTGTGGCCATCACCTTGAGAAATCGATCCGGAAGAAGGTCGGTAAGGAACTACGCAAGCAATTACGTCTGGATAAATCGAAACCAACAACGGTGTTTGTTGCCATATCTGGAGGTAAAGATTCAGCCGTTTTGTTGACACTTCTCGTTGAGCTTATCGGCATGCGAAGAGATGTTCGTTTGGTTGCAGGATGCGTTGATGAAGGCATTGAGGGATATCGGCCACCCTCGCTGCAATGTGCCATTGATCTCTGCGAAACGCTCGATGTTGAATTCATTTCAACCAGTTACGAAAACCTGGATTTCCATGATATGGATGAGGTTGTGAAACGCTTGCCTGTAATATCGGAATCAAGCGAAGGTGTTTCGATGATGCCTTGCTCTTACTGTGGTGTATTTCGCCGGCAAGGCATCAATGCGTTAGCACGTCAAGTGGGTGCAGATGTCGTTGCTCTAGGTCACAACTTAGACGACATGGCTCAGACAGTTCTGATGAACATGACCAACGGAGACATTGACCGAACGCTTCGACTTGCCCCACACACCGATTCTCCTGTTGATGGCTTACCGCCAAGAATCGTACCATTACGTTGGATTCCTGAACAAGAAATCCATCTTCTCGCCATGCACAAACAATTACCCCTTCATCATGAAGAGTGTCCATATGCGCAAGGAGCACTACGTTGGCGATATCGAGACATCGTTGCTCAACTTGAGCAAGATGTTCCAGGGACAAGGCATAGTTTAGTACGGATGTCGGACAACATCAAGCAGGTTGCTCGACAAGGAACGCCTTCTGTTCAATCACACCCAACAAAATGCGAGCGTTGTGGCTCACCAACTTCAGGAGCAACATGCAAAGCATGCGACATGCGCGACCTTCTCGATATTGATCTAGAGTAGGTTGTGAATAAGTTCATCCAAGTCTTGAGGACGCTGGCAATAATGGCAACGTAGCGTCAATGGATCGGTTTTCGTAACCTTCAATCGATGTGGTAATGGCTCACGTAGATTCTGTGTAATACAATTAGAGAACGTGCACTGGACTACATTCCGGACTTCTTCTCCTAAGTTCACATTCAATTTCTCTGCAACAGAATACGCTCGAATGATGGCAATGCTTGAATCTGGAGCGACCAAGGCGAGTCGATCAAGTTCAGATTGCGTGAGTTCACGATCTTCGACTTTGATGATGTCTTTTCCACCCATTTTCTTTGAAGGGACATTCATAACCAAGGAGACAGGGACGGATGTGTCACCCGAGAGGTTGAGCAATTCAAGCACCTTGAGAGCTTGACCTGCTGGAATATGGTCAATGACCGTACCGTTCTTGATCGCAGTAACTCTTCGCATGTTATGTTCTTCAGCCATCAAGCATCACCTCCACCGATCTTAGCAGGAACTTCGATGCCAAGCAATCGACAAAGGAGTGCCATCCGAGCGACGACGCCATTGAATGCTTGTTCAAAATAACGTGCATGGCGAGACGCATCAACGCTTGGATGAATCTCATCAACACGAGGCAATGGGTGCATGATGATCATCTCCGATTTGGCATTGTCAAGGTCACGAGCATGCAGTTTGTAGGCTCCAGCGACCTTAGCATATTCATCCTCATCAGCGAATCGCTCTTTTTGTATTCGTGTCATGTAGACGACATCAGCTTGGTTGATGTTACCGAGAAGATCTTCTGTTTCGGTCACATCTGCGCCGTGTTCGCGTAGATCTTCAACAATTTCATTTGGCATACGCAAGAGTTCAGGTGATGCAAAGATTAAGCGACAACCGAATCGAACAAGGGCATGTGAAAGGCTGTGGACAGTACGTCCATAGCGAAGGTCACCGGCAAGAATGACGGTCAAACCTTCCAGCGTTCCATGCGATTGTTGGATGGTGAAGAGGTCGAGCATGGTTTGGGTAGGATGGTGGCCTGCACCATCGCCACCATTCAGAATGGGGACTCGTGCAGCATCCTGAGCATATCGTGCAGCACCTTGTCGAGGATGACGCATGGCGATAATATCAGTGTAGCCATCGACCATTTGGATGGTATCGAAGAGTGTTTCTCCTTTGACGACAGAGGATGTCTTGACATCACCAAGGTTGACAACATCACCGCCCAATCGCTTCATTGCAGTCTCAAAGGACATTCGAGTACGCGTGCTTGGCTCAAAGAAGAGATTGCCGAGAATCTTTCCTTGTAGAAGCGGTAGATACAGTTCACCTCGAGCAACTGGAAGAAGCCGTTCAGCATCAGAAAGAATGCTGTATATGTCGTCATTGGTCAAATCGTCCATCGTGATGAGTCCTTTCATAGGATGTCCCCTTCTTTCTCAACCATTCAAACACACCCTTGAACATTGTTGCCAAACAGTATGCAAAGAGTCGGTGGTTTCTTCATCAAAACCTTCTCTGGGTTAATCATGCTCTGGGGGGATGTTGAGGAGGCCATCAAAGCCGAGCGCTTGCTTCGCATCCAAAGAATCGAGCGATTGAGCACCATTTGTGCTCTTTTTTGCTTGAGTGGAGCAGTATGGTTGGCATGGCCAACTCTGAAAGATGCCTTTGTTGGTGATGCAAGTTTACTCACAGGCCTCGGCATGCCTGTTCTCGTCTTGTTATGGGGCATTGCGATTCAGGATCTCATCCTCGATGACCCGCGTGCACGAACAAGAATCGGTGCAGCGACAAGCATTGTTTGGCCCGTTCTGCTGATGTTTTCCATTCGTGCATATTCAACAGATATGAGTGAACTACTCGCCACTATATTATTCGCAGGATTGGGGTTAGCGATGTACCAATTCTCAGCAAATACGTTACGAGGAGGCATCGATGTCTTGCGTTTCCGAGCCATGATGACCAGCATTGGAGCCTTGACGGTGCTCGGTATGTTGGTTGGTGATCGAGCAGGACAAACGTGGATTGTTGAAACCGAAGATTGGGCGCATCCGATTCTGGCTGTGTTTATGATTGGTCATGTGTGTTATCTATGGTTTGCAGGCGATGACATGCGCGAGGAGCGGAAGGCGTTTCGTAAAGAACTCGATTCGATTGAAAACCGCCTCTTAGTCCTCCGTTCAGAAGGTGCTGCAGTCGATCAAGCAAGTAGTCTTGTCATGACTGCGAAAGAGGAAGGGCACATCGACCCATCGTTCGGCATGCGTCTTCTCAAAGAGGCCATGGAAGATATCGAGCGCTCACTTTCCCTTGCAACAGACGTCGATGTTGTACGAAGTGAGGCTCTCCTTGTTATTCAACATGCAGAAGAATTGGCTCCACTCGTAAAACGACCTCGAAAATCCTATGAAATGGGTGAGCGAGAAGTTACGCTTGGCTCGCTACGTGAAGCAGAAGGATTGTTTCGCCAAGCCAAACGCCGCGCCCAAGAGATTGTCACCTGGTGGGAACAGGCTGAAACCTCAATCCGAGAAGCTGAAGCATTGCTCACTGGACAATCGGGTGCAACCATCGACAATTTACGTCAAATCGTTCGTGATGCAAAGAAACAACTCGATCGTGAAGCGCCGAAGAAGGCGTTTGAATTGGCTTGCGTAATCCCTATCCAACTTCAAGCAGATGGTGATGCGAAAGAACGTGCAGTCGAAGTCTTGAGTGATGCTGCGAAAGCACTCAAAGCGGCGGATGGATTTGATACCTCTGAACTTGAACATCGACTCGAACAAGCTGAATCTGCGCTTGATGCAGGCGATACGGGTCAATCCATCGGTTTAGCAGAAGGGGTCATCCGTGTGATTCAAGTTGAACGTGAGGCGATGGATAGTGTACGGCGAGCCCTACGTCAACGAAAGAAGATCATTGAACGATTCGATAATTTTGATGATTCAGATGCATGGATGGATCGATTCAAGCAAGTCCAAAAAGCAGCAGATGAGCGCCAGTGGAGTCACGCTGCAACGTTGCTTGAACGACTCACCATCAATCTTGACGCCCTTGGGAATGAACAAGTTGAGGCACAAGCTCTGTTGGACTTCGTTCGACAAGAGTGGAAAGTCTTGAGAAACCAATGTACTGCTTCCAGTATTCCTGTGACCGATGAGGATATGAAGCAAACTGAGGCGACTATTTCGCTAGCAGAAGAACGGCTGAATGGGGGGCAAGTTGAGGCTGCTCTTGAACAACTTGGACAAGCAGACGCTTCGATGGAACGATTACGGAGACGTGTCTAATCACACAAGATCTCGTAGCATCAAGTCATTGTAATTGATGCCACTTGGCAAACCTAGATCAACAGGCATACCAGCAATCGTCGCAATCACTCCATAGAGGTGTAAATAGAGTCCATGCGGAGGTTGTTGTTCTCCATTGTACGGAATCTTCTTCCATAGATTCGATTTCATCCAGTATTTGGATACGGATTGCTCCTTTGAGTGAACAATCCAGGCATTGGCTCGACCTGCGTGTTTCCGTGCCTGAGTAGAACCCAATCGTGGTGAGACGTGAACCGTATGGAGGATTGGCCATTCCCGCATCCAGTCGCCTGCTGAATCGATCAACATTGTAATCTTTGTTGGTTCGGTTGCCATCGCATCGAGAAGCCCCAATTCATTGAGAATACGAACCAATGAACGAACATGTGGATGACGAGGTTCTTTTCTTCGCAATTCACGAGCGATTCGAACTGCAGTATTCGGTCGATTTGCATCAAGATGCAGCAATGCTGCAACGACTTGACCCTGTGACCATGTTGTTGTCGGTAGTTCAGAATGCTCTTCGTGTTTCTTCATGAAAGATTCAAGCATCGATAGAGCTTCTTCACTACGTCCACTCAAACGCATACGTGCACAATCACCCAGCAACATAAGGCGGTCTGCAGGCTTGTTTCGATATTTGGTATTCGCTCGAGGCTCTCCTTCAGAGGTTCGCTTGAGCAAATCGATGTTTCGACGCATCAATGGATCGATACTGAGAACAGGTTGCGATGCACTTGGAATACTCCGTTTCGAATCGATAACTGCTGCAAACCATTGCAACCGTGCTGCCTCAATATCACTCTTGTTCAACAATGCAAGACGAGGTGCAGCCTCTGGTAAATCTCGCTGACAGAGGCTAGCGGCAGCAAGAATCAATCGTGCAACCTGAGCATCTCGGCCGGTTTGTAATGCAAGCAACGATACAGCATTTTCTTCAGCTTCTTCCCAACGATTCAAACCTGCAAACAACTGCATTTTGGCACCAGTTTGTCGAAGTAAATCCAAACCTTGCGTCGATGATTCAGTTGGATTCAAAATTTCATCATAATGTTCGATAGCTCGCGTCCATTTGTCCTGAGCGATGAGTTCTGTGAATGGACGTTGTTTGAGATAGATCATATCTTCCATTTGTGTCAACATTTGACGTTGTTCACTGATGCTTGCATCAAAGGTAATGTCATCGAGTTTTGAACCGACTTGAAGCGAGGTCAACCAAACGAAAAGGAAACAAATCTGGCCACCAGAAGCTAGCATCCAGGTCAATTCTTCCATTGCATCTTTTTCGACATAGACACACAACGTATTCTCCCAATTACCACAGGCTCCTCCTTGTGGAAGGAAACTCGAATCCCAGAAGGTGATCATTGCCAGAGCAAGAAGAAGCATTGATTGGCCAGCAAATCCTGTAAAACAGAAATTGAGAACTTTTGCTTGCTGAGAACGCTCAGCTCGAAGCAATCGACTATCTGCTAAACGAATTCCACCTCGTCCAGACACATCTTGAACATCGAGGAAGAGAATTCTTGCAACTTCGTAAACGAAGAGGAAACCAACCAAAGCGACGTTGAGTAACAAAAACAACAGAATCGATGTAACCAGTGGAACGCGCAAACCAGGATCAGGTATGTTGGAAAACAATTCGATGAGGAAGAAGCCGAGTACGCCTCCTTCTTCCATGATAGTTGCTTGTGGCCGATACTCAGGAAGGTCGAGCACACGCTCTGAGTGTGTGAAAAGATCGGGTGCTACAACGATAGCAATCAATGACAGGAAAGCGTTGATTGCAACAACAGGCATGGCTAAGGTGTTCAAGTGAACAATCCGAGCAATCACTTGTTGTCGAGCATTGGGCGCATGATTGTGAAACGGTGATGGCTTCCCACGGGCGATTTGCGCAGATGATTGTCGTAGTGCTTGCCAAGAGGTGCCCATCACACGCCCGTAAGCTACAATCGATGGTGAGAATGCGAGAAGAAGTGAGCCACTCAAGCGATGGGTAAAGGGTACGTCCCATGAACCTAAGAAGGAATAAAACACGCCGACACCGATGAACCAAAAGATGGTAAGTGCAATGTATCCAGTGTTTCGAGCACGGCTCGATTCTTGCAATTTGGCTTTCCCATGACCAATCGGTTTGATGATTTGTGCCCCAAGCGATGAGCCGGATGAAATAATGGCTGGAAGGATGATGAGAATCAATGCAAGCGCAATGTTTGGAGCATGAAATCCATCACTTCCGCCTTGTGCATAAATGATGTATTCAAAGAACAACAACAGGGCTCCTGTAAGAGCGAACAAGTAGGTTGCAACCCCAAATCTCATACCTTTGCTTCGAAGCAGATCACGTGCTTCAGTAAAGGATTCAGTAACAGTGTGAACCTCATATCGTTTGGGTCCCGTTTCGAAGGCAACTTGCAATCCACGTAACTGACGAGGAACAACGGTTCGCCAAAATAAGAGGGCGATAATGCCCGCCAGAATCAATGGCAAAATGGCGATGGAGGCAAAACCCTCGACAATCACCGGCCCACTCATGCTTTTCCCAAACCATGTTTGCTTTTATGGAATGCGAACCGAAGTGGTTAGGAAATCAGTTTTCACTAGGTTCAGGAACCAAGCCAGGCTCAGCAGTTTTGTTCTCAATTTCATCCTTGAGACTCGTAATGAATTCTTCGACAGGTAGGTCAGAAATCTGAGCACCAGTTCGAGAACGTAGAGAGACACAATTGTTGTTCATTTCGCCATCACCAAGAATCATCATGTAGGCTGGACGCATCTTACGATGCGTACGAATCTTCTTCCCAATCGTATCGTCGCCGTCATCGACCTTGACGCGAACGCCATGGTCCTTCAATTGTTGAGCAACGTCAGCAGCATATTGCTTATGCTTCTCAGAAATCGTTAGAATGTGGACTTGTGTTGGCGATAACCAAGTTGGAAACTTACCAGCAAAATGCTCGATAAGAACGCCACAGAATCGTTCCATTGAACCAAATGGGGCTCGATGGATCATGACCGGACGATGGTTTTCTCCGTCGCTTCCCTTGTACCACAAATCAAATCGTTCTGGCAGATTGTAATCCACTTGGACGGTTCCAAGTTGCCACTCTCGGCCAATGACGTCCTTGACGACGAAATCGATTTTTGGGCCATAGAAAGCGGCTTCGCCTTCTTCTTCAGACCAATTGACGCCAAGTTTAGCAGCAGCTGAACGACATGCTTCTTCAGCTCGATCCCAGCGTTCAGCCTCTCCGACGTATTTGTCGCTGTTCGGATCCCGCAATCCTACACGAACGCGATAATCATGCATTCCAAGTACATCAAAGATGGTCTGAACCAATTCAATACAACCCATGACTTCGTCAGCAATTTGATCTTCAGTAACGAAGAGATGGGCATCATCTTGCGTGAAACCACGTACGCGAGTCATACCAGAAATTTCACCAGACTGCTCCCATCGATAGACGGTTCCAAATTCAGCAAGACGCAATGGAAGGTCCCGATAGGAACGTGCTTGCGAAGCATAGATCTTGACGTGATGTGGACAATTCATTGGTTTCAGCATGTAGCCATCGATGTCACCCGTACTCATCATATTGGACAGTTCGGAGCATGAACAGCCTTCATCAGCAAGCTTCTTCATCAAATCTCGCTCGACCAATGGCGGATACTGACTGTCCTGATAATAGGGGAAATGGCCAGAGGTTCGATACAAATCCAGTTTTCCAATATGTGGCGTAAAGACTTGATCGTAGCCTTGTCGGCGAAGATGATGCGAAATGAAATCCTGCAATTGTTGGCGAACAATCGCTCCACGAGGCGTCCAAAGAATGAGGCCTTGACCGACTTCTTCATCCACATGAAACAATTGTAAATCCTTGCCAAGTTTTCGATGGTCGCGTAATTTTGCTTGTTCCATCCGATGGAGTGTGGCCTTGAGCGCTTCCTTTGTTGGCTCAACAATACCGTAGATTCGCACCAATTGTTCTCGAGATTGATCGCCACGCCAGTAAGCTGAGGAGACCGAAGTAAGTCGGCTAAACATCAATTTCGCCGTACTTGGAACGTGAGGTCCAAGGCAAAGGTCGTACCATTCACCTTGCTTGTAGATCGTTGAACCATCACCATCTTCCAATTTATCATCGATGATTTCAATCTTGTAAGGATTGGATGTGAAGTGTTCACGGAGTTCTTGATCGTCCAATTCAACACGTTCAACCTTGAGGTTGCGTCGTGCGATTTCATGCATTTTCTTCTCAATGGGTTTGAGATCACCTTCGCCAATTGGTTCCATCGCAAAATCGTAGTAGAATCCACGATCGATAGCAGGGCCGATGGTTGGTTTCGCATCAGGATAGAGTTCCATGACCGCTTGTGCCAACAAGTGTGCAGCACTGTGACGAAGAATGTGAATGCCTTCATCACTCTCTGCAAGGATGCCTTCGATATAGCAATCATCCGTTAAGCTCGTTGAGAGATCGCGTTCAACATCATTGATGCGTGCAGCAAGGCAGCCATGCTTCTTTCCAAGTGCATCGGTGACAACCTCGCCAGCGGTTACGCCAGCAGCGTATTCGTTTACTGTTCCATCAGGAAGGGTAACGTTGACCATCGACATGGGGTTCGCCTCTTGACTACGCCTCGACGGTCCTCTTCATCAAATCGACGCTTGAAATCACCAATCAACGATGATGTCGTCGTCCATACTCTGAGACGGTTTGTCGAGAATCACCTGTTCCTTTTTCTCAATTTTCGGTTTTTCTTTTTGAGAATCTACGACAAATGACTCAGGCGTTTTCACTTCACCGAGTTTGAACCCAAATTGAGGCTTAGCAACTTCTTCTTTTGGAGCTTCAGTGGGAATTGTTTGTTCGATTGATTCCTGTTCAATCTCACCTTTCCCCATTTCTTTCATGCTCTCTTTCATGATGTCATCGAGAATAATTTCGTCAGCAACGGACTTTTTCACCATAGTTTTCCATACCTGTCATGAACTTGAATTCATCGGTAAAGAGGGTGATGCTTCGTGGATTTGACCATGAAGCATATAGCCATCTTGCGCAAGCATCAATCAGAATGGAAGAAGGTAAGTCCGTCCGTTTTTCTGGCTCCTCTCAGTCGTTGGAAGAGGAATTACCCCCAGTCTCCTACAACGGAGTCTTCTTTCTCATCGGAATGATGGTCATTTTATTCATTGGTGCGATGACACAAGGGGATTTCAGCCGAACGTTACGATTGATGGGTTGGCGAGATCCTGTTACCAAAGCGTACACCATTATGCTAACAACGCCTATCTTCTTTGAGATGCTATTTCATCCATTGGATCGTTTGGTGAAGGATCATCCACGAGTACGCGCACTACTTCACAACCTCCATCGACATGCACCCTATCTGATCATCACTGGACTGGTGATGTTGTTAATGCGGATTGAGAACGTCTTCGATGTTCCATTCAACGAATGGTTAGGTTATGATTTGACACCAATCGTCTATTCGATTGAAGGCAACATCGTCCCAGACATCCAGGAAGCACTACGAACAGGATGGATGGACACAGCCATGGTCACCGTCTACGTTGGTTTGTATGCGCTCCTGCACGTGGGTTGTATCTTCGGATTTTCCTTGAGTGGAAATACAGAGATGGTGAAGAAGTTCACATTCACCTGGTGCGGTGTTTATCTAGCAGCCTTACCGTTCTATCTTTTTGTTCCAGTCAACGAGGTATGGGTGACGAGTAGCCTGCACTGTGATTTGTATGGTTGGAACGAAGCGAGCGGTATTTTGTATACGAATTGCGATGATACCTCTGGATACATCCATGCGATCGCTTCCATCAACAACTGTTTCCCGTCCCTTCACAATGCATTTGCATGGGCGCTTCCGTTTCTCTTTTGGAAGACTGGCCACAAGCGAGCGGGTAACCTCACGGCAATTTTTGCAAGTTTGGTGACACTCAGCACCGTGTATCTCGCCATCCATTGGTTGACTGATATTGCAGCGGGTATCCTTCTTGCCTGGATTATTACCCATTACGCAGTACGAATCAATTACACGATTCAACCGTCGTTGAAAATCACCGATGTTGAATGGATAGACAAGGAAGCAACCATTGAAAGTGAATAGGCTTTAGCCGTTCCATGCGCATCGGTATCGTCGTCAATCCAGATGCTGGTCTCGGAGGCCGTCTTGGCTTCAAAGGAAGCGACGGTCGAGCGAAAGAAGCACGTGAAGCAGGTGCAGTCGATCGTTCAGGTCCAAGAATGCAACAATGCATTTCCAAGTTCTCAGAACTTCAACAATCAAGTTTGAATCGCGTGGGTGTAAACCCAACTTTCGTAGCCTGGACAGGTCGAATGGGCGGCGATTGGTTGGATGGTGTCGAGTTCGAAGAACGACAACCATCGCCTTCAGAATCGACTGCGGACGATACGGCTGCACTCGTTTTGGATTTGGTTTCTGCCAACGTCGATGCGATTCTCTATGCCGGAGGAGATGGTACAACACGCGACATCGTCAATGCGCTTGATGGGAATGAAACACCACTCATCGGCGTACCTGCTGGTGTAAAAATGCACTCAGGATGTTTTGCAACCACGCCAAATGCAGCCGCTGAAGTCCTCCTTGCCTTTCTCCAAGGCGATTTAATGGTCGCCATTACCGAAGTGATGGATTTGGATGAGGAGATCTATCAGCGCGGTGAATGGAAGGTGCGTATGTATGGTGAAGCATGGACACCATCAAGCCCTCGATTCATGCAAGGAGCAAAGGAACAGGTAGAACGTGCGAGTGAAGCCGAAACCATTGAAGGACTTGCAAACCATATCAGGAACCTCATCGAAGATGACTCTGAATTGATGGTCATCTGGGGAAGTGGTGGAACGCTGCGAAGAATGGGCGAACATCTTGATGTTGAATTGACCCTACTCGGGATTGACATCCAACACAAAGGAACAATCTATGCTGATTTGAATGAGGCTGCTTTACTTGAACATCTTGTGAATTATGAGGGGCCACGTATTCTTCTTCTCTCACCGATGGGTGGACAAGGCTTCCTCATCGGCCGAGGCAATCTTCAACTATCACCTGATGTCTTGCGTGCTATCGGTTTAGATTCAATCCTCGGTGTTGCAACACCATCCAAATTACTAGGACTATCGAGTGTTCGAATCGATACGGGGGATGTTTCACTCGATGAGGAATTCCAACAACGACGATTCGTGAAATTACTTCAGGGATATCGAACAACTCGCGTCATTCGAGTGCTTGATGCTTAAGGTAGCGATTGGCCACTCGATGCGAGAAGAAGACCAAGGAAAGGAGGGCTTGGCCGCCCTGGTCGTGATTTGAATTCAGGGTGGTATTGAACACCAACATAATACGGATGTCCGTCGAGTTCGAAGATTTCACAACGCTGTCCACTCTCGTCCTTTCCAACGAATTTCAAGCCCGCAGCTTCAATTTGCTCAACAAGATCGGGATTGATTTCGTAACGATGTCGATGCCGCTCGTCGACTGAATCGCTTCCACCATAGAGTCGCTTTGTGATACAATCATCGACTTGGAAGATGGTTGGTCTTGAACCAAGGCGCATGGTTCCTCCAAGATGTGTCTTCGAAATTTCAGGCATGAAGATGACGGCAGGGTTCGCAGCATCAGCATCGAATTCGGTTGAAGTTGCATCTTTGATGCCCAGAACATTGCGACAGAATTCAATCGTTGCAACCTGTAATCCCAGACAAATCCCGAGATATGGTACGTTGTTCTCACGTGCATATTGAGCTGCTAGAACTTTTCCTTCAATCCCACGATCGCCAAAGCCACCGGGGACCAAGACGCCGTTTGCACTGCGAAGAAGACTCCATGCTTCGGAATTATTGTCGTCTTCCAAATCACTTGCTTCTATCCAATCAATGTTCAATTTCCGCTCAACTGCAAGAGCAGCATGTTGCAAAGATTTGATGACAGAGAGATATGCATCAGAAAGGTCCGTATATTTGCCAACCATTGCGATGCTGACTTCTTCCCTCAATTCATCGAGGCGGTGTGCCATGGTTTTCCATTCATCGAGTAGTCCCGTTTTTTCACAGTCAATGTTGAGGATATCACAGAAACCTTGCTCCTCGAGCATGAGTGGAACATGGTAGATGTTCGGAACGTCGTGGGTTGAAAACACAGCATTTGGATGAACATGACAAAATGCAGAGAGTTTTTGTCTGGTTTCATCATTGAGAGGCTGACTTGAACGGCAGACCAGTACATCTGGTGTAATACCAAGACCCATGAGTTCCTTAACGGTATGTTGCGTTGGCTTCGTCTTTTGTTCACCAACAGGCCCCATCACAGGAACAAGTGATACGTGGACGAACGTGACATTCTCTCGGCCGACACGGAATTGAAACTGACGTAGCGCTTCGAGATATGGTGCGCTTTCGATATCTCCAACGGTTCCGCCGAGCTCAATGATGCAGACATCGGGTGTTTCTTCACTTCCGTCTGCTGGACGCTTTGCAACATCGATGATCCAATCCTGAACAGCATCGGTGATGTGGGGGATGACTTGGACAGTCTTTCCGAGATAATCGCCACGTCGTTCTGCTTCCAGAACCTTGGAATATATTTTCCCAGTTGTAAGATTGTTGTCACGAGCGAGATTCAAATCGAGAAATCGTTCATAATTCCCGAGGTCGAGATCAACCTCGCCACCATCATCGAGAACGAAGACTTCTCCATGTTCGAATGGACTCATCGTCCCCGCATCACTGTTGAGATATGGATCTATTTTGATGGAGGTGACCCGTAGTCCGGCACTTTTCAGAAGAACGCCGATGCTACTTGCTGTAACACCTTTGCCCAGTCCACTGAGCACGCCCCCGCTGACAATTACGTACCTCAAGCCTATCAACGGGATTTCTAGCGGTCGCGCATACCATATCAATATTGGCCATGAGAATTGACTATGCTTCATCTCTAATTTCAAGTATCGTCAGAATTAGCACGGTTTATGTCGGGGCTATCTGGTGACAAAATTCTGGTCACTGGAGCATTGGGTCAGATTGGCACCGAACTCGTTGAAGCATTGCGAAAGCAACATGGGGTTTCATCCGTCATCGCTTCCGACCTTCGCTCAGTAGATCAGGTTGGCGAGAGTGAAGGCCCATATCTCAAGCTTGATGTCCTCAATACCGATTCAATCATCGAGGTGTGTAAGAATGAAGGCGTTGGCACTGTGTATCACTTGGCAGCGTTGCTTTCTGCAACAGGCGAGAAGAACCCAGCGTTATGTCGAAAGGTCAATGTTGGTGGTACAATTTCCGTTTTTGAAGCAGCTCGACAGTGTTCCATGCGCGTCTTTACGCCTTCATCCATCGCCGTTTTTGGCCCGGATGCACCAAAACATGCTCCGCAAATCACAGACCTCAATCCAACGACCGTTTATGGGGAAACCAAGGTGGAGGGGGAGCAACTCGCCAAAGAGTATGAAGAGACGTATGGAATTGACATACGAGGAATTCGATATCCTGGTTTAATCTCTTACAAGGCACCTGCTGGCGGAGGGACGACAGATTACGCCGTAGAGATTTTCGAAGCAGCGCTCAACAATGGATACTACGATTGCTTTGTTCGACCCGATACGAGATTGCCGATGCTGTACATGGATGATGCGATTCGAGCAACGTTGATGTTAATGGATGAGCCCAGCGAAAATCTTGGTGCTTCGAAAGCAGGTTACAACATTGACTGCTTCTCGTTTACTGCGGAAGAATTAGCAAATGCGATTGCGAAAGAAGTGGACGGTTTCAAATGTGATTTCTCCCCAGATGTTCGCCAGAACTATGCGGATTCATGGCCAGACTCCATCGATGGTTCTGTTGCAAAAGAAGAATGGAACTGGTCGCCTGAATTTGATCTCGATGCTATGGTCAAAGCCATGCTGGATGGACTTTCAAACAAGCAATGATTCCATTTTGGGATTTGAAATTACTGAGAAATCCACTTGTAGGTGCGTGCGCCTTCGTTTGCACCATCTTCACCGATTTCGACAAGTGCAAACTCGCCGCGAGGAGAGACGACGCTCTCTTCTTGCAACCCCTTGTGGAGATTTTCATAGGTGATTTGGTCGATGGCAACACGGCCAGCAAGACGTTCAAACAATTGCCATCGAGCGACGACTTCACGCCATTGCGGCGCAACTTTGCCTTCAAACACCTTGGCCTTTGCACCCGACCCGTAGCCACACAATCCGAACAATTCGCCTTCAAGGTTAGAATTGTCTTCCAAATCGGACTCAAAGGTTGACATAAGTGCCAAGAAAATCGAACCCGTGTATTGGTTACCAATGAGGCTTGAAGCACGCTGTCCTTTTTCGATTCGCTCCTTATGGAACTCCATGTATTCTGATGTCTTCGAGATCGCTCGTCGATAGCCATCCATTTCTTTCTCCCAGGCCATAATCGCTTCAGGATCGTCAGTTTCAGGCTTCTCGGGTTGTTCGCCAATCTGCTCGATAACGGCAGGCCACATTGGTGTGTTCATGCGATCATGTCGAAATACGTCCGGGAACATTCGCTTGGCTTGGAATGCATACGGAAGGTGCATGATAATGCGCGACCATTGTTCTGTAAACTGTGTGTCAAGTTCAGGATCCCATCGCTTTTGTTTGATTGCACGTTGACTAAAGTTGTGGAAAGCCTGTCGAACCGCTTGTTGGTAACATCGGTTGGAGAATTGGCCATCGAAAACAGGCTCATCTCGGTGAACACTAACAGATTCTTCTCCATGTGCGAAGATTCCGAGACGTCGAACGGTTGATTCAGGAAGATGCTTGACCATTCGATCAACGATTCCCTTCTTGAGTGATTGGCCAGTCTCTTGGGCCAATGTCATCACATTGGAGATGACTGAGCGGAGGCTAACGTTTCGACGAGGCTTGAAGAAATCATGCACAGGTGTTGTGGAAACGCCCCAGCAATCTGGAATTTCGAGGAGACGAGGATTCTGGCGAATCAACAGCGCACCACCGCCCGCACCTTGTGTATATTCTCCACTGGATTCAAGATCATATTTGGCATTATCAGAAAAGATAACGATGCCAATACGATCATCTTCTTCGCTCGAACGAGCGGCCCAATCGAGTGTGGTGTGAAGTGCATCGACAGCACCGATGCAGGCAAAGGTCATGTCAACAACATCGCAGTTACGGAAACAGTCTTCTCCAAATCTGTCCTGATAACGTTGCGTAAGCATATCGAGAATGTATGTGGCGGTTGGTTTCGCACCATCCAATGCTGACTCAGTACCCAAATACATTCGACCAATATCTCGAGGATCGATGCCATTACGATCGATGAGGCGCATCACGGCCATAGCGCCCATCGTTGCTGTATCTTCGTGAACATCGGGGATGGCCATAGCTTCTAGACCGAGGCCCTTGTTCAGTTTCCCATAGTCTGCACCACGCATTTCTGCGAAGTCACGCATGTCCATGTATAGGCGAGGAAAATGAATCGCCACATCGTCAATCCCAACGTTGACCATGGTCATCCGCCGAATTTTGTATATTTATAAGGTCGCCAACAAAAATCGATTTCTAGAATGACTTATCTGCGGTCTTGAGCAGTTCCATCGAGTTTAGCTTGTACATCATCAGGAACACTGATTTCTTGTTTCGCCCACAGCACATCATCAATACGGAGTACTGCGATTGTTGCTTCACTTGCACCAGAAATTGCCTGTTCAAGAACGCGTGAAGGTTCAACAATATTGGACGTTCGCATGTTTTCAGGTTGCCTTGAAACAACGTTCAATCCGATTGAATCATCATCTTCCTTCGTTTGTAGTGAAACGATTTCCAACAGTGTGTCAATGGGATCCATTCCAGCATTTTCTGCGAGAACACGTGGAATGGTTTCCAACCCATCAGCAAAGGCTTCGATAGCGAGTTGTTCACGTCCAGGAACCGTTTCAGCATAGCGACGTAATCGTCGCGCTAACGCAATGTAGGTCGCACCCCCTCCAGGAATCAATTGTGGATTCTCTCGTAGTCGACAAGCGACTCCAAGGGCGTCAGCAAAACATCGTTCAACTTCTCCAACGACGGTTTCAGTGCTTCCAGTGGCAACAAATGTTGCACCACCTTCGTCCGCTTCTAAAATCCAATGATCAACATCGCCCCATCGTACGCATTGACTGGAAATAAACACGCCAATATCGCTTTGTTTGGCTTGATGGATCGTTGGAACAAGGCGAGCTGCACAACCACGAGCGAGCAATTCCAAATCGCTCTTTGCAACTCGACGGAATGCTTTGATGCCTGCATCAGAAAGGTGAGCATGCATACTATCGTCGATACCTTCGCGACATGCGAGGAGTTTCACATCAAGATCGATGAGCAACTTCACTTGCTCGATAAGGCGTTGTTGTTCAGCATCTCGAAACGACTGTAAGACGCTGGTCGAGGTGACATTGAGTTGAACATCGTTGGTTAATGAGCGGAGTTCAAGCCCTCCATCAACGAGAAGAATTGAACCGGGTCCGAGGGAGGAAGGCATCTCAACATGTGCTCGCTTCTTTGGAAGTGCAAGTCCGGTGATGAGTTTTGATTCTTCCAGCGAAGGGCCACTTCTTGTGATGACCTTTACGCGGGTTGGATCAGCAACAACCTTTCCGTTTAATTCCATTGCAATGACTTCTGCCGCTTCAACTGCACATGCAGAGATGGTGGATTGCATTTTCCGATGAAGTTTCCCCGCCAATGAGGTCATGGTCGCGGATTGGATGTCATCGATTGTGGCTTCAAAACTCAACTCAGGTAGGTGTTCTTTGCAGTAGGCTTCAGCCATACGGTAGCCACGTGCAATCGTTGCCGGATGAACACCTTGAACAACGAGATGCCAAGCGTTTTGCAACCATTCTGCTGCAAGGAGAACTGTTGAGGTTGTACCATCGCGAACGGTTTGATCTTGCGCAGCACTCGCAGCGATGAGCATGTGTGCGATGGGATGCTCAACCTTTGCAGATTCAAGCACGGTGATTCCATCGTTCGTCACCATGCTTCGTCCTTCATCATCGACAAGCAACTTATCCAGGCCCTTTGGTCCGAGCGTTGAGCGAACGGCTCCAGCAAGCGCCATCGCAGCTTGGATGTTCTTACGAAGAGCATCACGGCCCGTTGTACGGTCCGTCTCTTCAAGGATTGAAGTATCGCTCATGGCCACACCAACGGTGACTTGCACATAAGTGCGATGTTTCAGTCTTCTTCATCAACAACTTCGAAGTCAGCATCAACAACATCATCGCTTTCAACGTTGATGTTTCCGTCGCCCTCATTGTTCTCGGCTTCAGCCATTTCAGCGGCTGCGGCTTCGTACAGCTTTGAGGAGATGGCGTGCATGGACTCTTCAACTTCCTTGACCTTAGCCTGAATCGCAGCTTCATCCATCGCATCATCATCGACTGGCTTCCCATCCTCATCTTGGACGAGCGCCTCAAGTTCTGTCAATTTCTCACGAACAGGTTCAAGATCAGATGCATCGAGTTTGTCTTCGTTCTCATCAAGAGTTCTTCGAGTCTGATAGACGATTTGATCGGCCATGTTTCGAAGTTCGATCTTAGCCTTACGTCGCTTATCTTCCTCAGCGAATGATTCTGCTTCAGCAATCTTGGCTTGAATTTCGTCTTCGGAAAGGGAGGTTTGGGATTCGATTTTAATCGACTGTTCTTTGCCAGTTCCCATGTCCTTTGCACTCACGTTGACGATACCGTTCGCATCGATGTCGAACGTGACTTCGACTTGTGGAACGCCACGTGGTGCAGGTGGAATATCAGTCAAGTGGAACTGTCCAAGCGTAACGTTGTCTTTGGCGAACTCTCGCTCACCTTGAAGGACGTGAATTTCAACAGCAGGTTGGTTGTCGCTGGCTGTGGAAAAGATTTCACTACGGCGTGCAGGGATGGTAGTGTTTCGCTCAATCATGGTTGTTGTAACGCCACCGAGCGTCTCAATCCCGAGTGTGAGCGGTGTAACATCGAGGAGAAGGATGTCGGAAACTTCGTCATCGCCTGCAATGATTCCAGCCTGAAGCGCAGCACCCATAGCGACTGCTTCATCAGGGTTGATGCCCTTGTAAGGCGCCTTTCCGGTCTCTTTTTCGATGGCAGATTGTACTGCTGGAACACGAGTTGATCCACCGACAAGAATAACCTTGTCAACGTCACCTTTCTTGACACCAGCGTCTTTCATGGCTTGTCGAGTAGGGGCCATCGTATTCTCGATATGCTTTGCAATGAGGTCTTCAAATCGAGCACGAGACAATGTGATGTCAAGATGTTCTGGGTTACCATCCTTCATGGTGATGAATGGGAGGTTAATCTGTGAAGATTGGGTGCCAGAAAGTTCAATCTTCGCTTTCTCGGCAGCTTCCTTGAGTCGACTCATTGCCTGATTGTCCTTTGACAAGTCGATACCGGTTTCACGCTTGAATTCGCTTACAAGCCATTCAATGATACGCTCGTCAAAGTCATCGCCACCGAGTAAGTTGTTTCCTGCGGTCGCCTTGACTTCGATTTGTGGTTGTCCATCAACATCGTAGATTTCGAGGATGGAGACATCGAATGTTCCACCGCCAAGATCGTAGACCAGGATGGTTTGGTCATCGTCTTTGTCTGCTCCGTAGGCAAGTGCAGCAGCGGTAGGCTCGTTGATAATACGAAGAACATCCATGCCAGCAATACGCCCAGCATCTTTGGTAGCTTTCCGTTGAGCATCCGTGAAGTAAGCAGGACAGGTGATGACCGCTTGCTTAACTTCATGTCCAAGATAGGCTTCAGCATCCGCCTTCAACTTTTGAAGAATGAAAGCAGAAATTTCCTGAGGAGTATAGGTTGTGCCGTCAATATCGGTCTTCCAATCCGTCCCCATATGTCGCTTGACAGAAATCATGGTACGGTCTGGATTGGTGACGGCTTGTCGCTTTGCTGTGATGCCAATCAATCGCTCGCCATCTTTGTTGAAAGCGACAACGGAAGGCGTTGTTCTCGCTCCTTCGGCGTTTGCGATGACAACGGGTTCACCGTTCTCAATGGTGGCTACACAGCTGTTGGTTGTTCCTAGGTCAATTCCGATTACTTTACTCATATTTTCCATCTCCTTTTCATAGAATTGGGATTCCTCCATCATCATCGTCATCGTCGTCATCGTCTGCTAGATCGATGGTAATGTCGCCGCTTAGGGGAATGGTATCGTCACCATCTTCCGATGGTGGAAGTGCTGCGAAGGCATCCTCGGGAGGAATCAATCGCAACGTAATGTCGAGGATGCCATTGTTGAGTGTAAAGTCAACAACGTCCTCGCAAGCATGTGGAAGTTCAATGCGCGCAACAGGTGCAAGTTGTGTGGTTCGATGGACTTCCACGAGTGTTCCGCCGTCGATGAGATTCAATTCGACTTGATCTTGCTCGAGTTCTTTCTTGGCGAAATCAACGGTTATGGTCATGTTCCAGCCTTCAAGGTATACATCGTCTGCGGGCAGGGTCATGTCGTCCTCCTCCTCGCCATCTGGTGTTTCAATCTCAACAGGTGATGCATCAACGCGAACATCAACGCCCATGTTCTTGAACAACTCATTGAAATCCATACCTGGTTGGA
>JASLVI010000130.1 GCA_030741455.1 Candidatus Poseidoniaceae archaeon
GAAGGACGCGTGTTCGATTTGCATCGAACCAGAGATCTTGTCGACTAAATCCTGACATTCCATCGTATTCATTGGTCATGTAGAACGAAGTAAATCCACAAGCTTCCATACAAAGACCGCAGAACATACAACGGCCGATGTCGATTCGCCCAGATACGATTTGATCGTCAGCCGTTCGAAGTTCTGATTGTGCAAGTACTTCTTCTTGACCTGAGTCGTTCCATCGGACCGTTGCGGTGCTTCCAGAGAGGTCCAAAACTTGCGCAAATCGCCACTCTGAAGGAGGTGCTGTGTGAGCGGTAATCAAATCGAAGGATTCGAGTTCTTCGGTTACTTCTTCACGGAACTTTGCTGCATAGCCACCGACTTCAAGTTCAGCACCATAGCCATCGTACTCGCCTTCAGCATTGTCAAGAACGTCGACACGAAGTTCAGTGGTCATGTGCAAACAATCGTTAGGACAGATGTTGACACACATCTTACAGGCAGTACAGGTCTCCCAAATGACACCAATTCGTCCGTTGTAGTTACCAGGAACGAAGAGCCATGGCTCCATGTCCTCAAGACGTTCGTATGGGTATTGGACGGTTTGTGGCTTCCAAAGACTTGGGAAAAGATCTGACGTGACACGGTCTGGAGCGAATTCTTGCTTGGAGATGTCGTTGTACTTTGCACGACTTTTTGCTCGATGCTCGCTTGCATCATCGAGGAACTCTGGGTGCGAGGTATTGTGATACCCCATGCCCAGTTTCTTTGGGAACATACGACCCAGGAACGGGAACGTTCGAAGCGCAGTAATCAAGGTAATCTTGAACGGATACCAGAACAAATTTCGGAAGTTTGGTTTTGCTTGAGGGTGTGTTGGCATGTTTCTTCACCTCAGTCCTGTCCAGGAGTGTGTGTACCAGCGGGTTGCACTGTTTGCACGTGGTACATACGTGCAGCGCGTTCATTCTTGCCCGTATCATTGAGCAATAGGAAGAAGATTGCAAGCCACAAGATTGTGGTCAATGCTGGTACGAGGAATGGAATTCCATAAGCATCCCATGCAGTTCCTCCGTAAACAGTGTCAGACATTCCGTCCAAATCGAAGAGATAGAGGCGATAGACTGCTGCAAGCACGACTTGCAAGACTGCAAGTGGAAGGAGCATACGCCATCCAAACTCTAGGATTTGATCGGTTCGAATACGAGCGAGAGAGAATCGAGCCCATACGAAGACAATGAGGAACACAAGCCATGCCTTGATGAGTACAACGAGGGCACCAGGAATCAGAAGGTAAGCAGGTCCAAGGTATGGGATGCTGCCGATGAGACCTTGGAACGGTAAGTGCCATCCGCCAAGGAAGAAGTGAGTAAAGAGGAAACAAGCAGCATAGGTTCGGATATATTCAGCCATAAACAACATTCCGAAACGCATACCGCCGTATTCAGTCCACCATCCTTCGACAAGTTCGGCTTCAGCTTCAGGCATATCGAACGGAACACGCTCAACTTCAGCGATCATTGTGATGAGGAACAACGCACCACCGAGTGGCATCAGGAAGATATTCCAAGCACCAGCAGTATGTTGGAAATGTACGCTATCAATGATATTGAAAGTTCCAGTGAGCATAGCAACTGCAAGAAGTGTCAGCAAAAGCGGAATCTCATAGGCCGTCAATTGAGCAGCTGAACGGATTCCACCGATGAGCGTATACTTGTTGTTGGAAGACCAACCTGCGAAGAAAACACCGATAGGTGCGATTCCGAAGATGGCAATGATGTAGAGAATTGAAAGGTCAGGATTGGTTGCATAGATGCCACTTGAAAGTGGAATCATACCGAGAATGAGAAGCGTGGTTGAAACGATGAGGAAGGGCGATACTTCGAAAATGAGTTTGTCTGCACGGCGAGGGACCATGTGTTCCTTGATGAGGAATTTCATACCATCTGCAACGTTTTGGAAGAATCCTGGGAAAATGCTGAGTCCCATCCAAGATCGATTGCCAACTCGGTCAACCGTTTCATATTCAGATGCATTGCCGAATCGGTTGTTTAACCACTTGTTGAGTGCGCCGACTGGTCGACCAAGTCCGAATGGAATCATGTCCCACCAAGCTCCAGCAGTTACGCCATTTTCCCCGACCCAAAGCGAACGCAGAGCAGTCGTTGCACCACGACGATCATTCATACGGGCGACGGCCTTTCGCTCAATCCAAAGAATAGCAAATTGAGAGAAAAACAACAACAAGAACACGATGTTGACAACGGCGAAGGTTCCAACACCAAATGCAATGGCGGAGGAACTTTCCTCAAGTGGTGTGCCTTCAAGGAGTGAAGTAATGGTCTTGTGAGCAAAACTCTCTTCTCCGAGGAAGAGGCTTCTCAGGTCGTACTTGTCATCCATCGTATCACCTCAACGGTCCGTTTCTCCAATACAGGGGTCAAAGCTACCCATGATGGCAGGAATATCTGCAACCTTGTACCCAATCATGGTCTTTGCAACATAAGGAATCGTGATGAACATCGGTGAACGGATGGAAAGTCGGTAAGGGTTCTTTCCTCGACCATCGCCACCGCCTTGAATGTAGAATTGAGAAGCGCCACGTGTGCACTCATAATTGCTGAATCCAGTTGCACCTTCTGGTGCTCGTGTTGGCGCCTTGGTGATGATCATTTCATCGCCCGTGTTGTAGTGCGTGTTGGCACCTCCTGGAATTTTATCAAGGGCGTCAAGCGTCATTCTGCAAGATTGTCGCATCTCTTCCATACGGACACGATAGCGGTCATAACAGTCAGCGCCTTTCACCGATGTTGGCTTTTCAACAGCAGGTTCCCAATCGACTTGATCGTAGACAGAGTATGGGTGGGCCCAGCGAACGTCGTAGTTGACACCAGCAGCACGAACGTTTGGACCAGATACGCCGGAGTTGACCATGTCTTCAGCACGAGCATAGCCGACACCTTGCAGTCGAACGAGCCAGATGGTCGATTCGTCCAGCATCATTTCGTACTCATTGATACGGTTTTCAAACAACTTGATCTTGGCTCGTGCTCGGTCAGCAAATCCAACAGGAATGTCTCGCTTGACACCACCGATACGAGGATAATTGTAATGCATTCTCGAACCTCCGAGTTCTTGAAGAAGATCGAGGAACATTTCACGGTCACGCATGCACCATGTCATGAGCGTAAGGTTTCCAATATCTGGGCCGAATGCTCCGAGCCACATCAAATGTGATGCGAGACGTTGCAATTCAGCGGCGATAAGTCGGATGTACTCGGCACGTTCAGGTACTTCAACCTCGAGAAGGTCTTCTGCTGCATAGATGTAGGAGTTTGCCCATGTCATTGCGCTTACGTAACAAAGACGGTCGCAGTATGGCGTAACTTGCGTGAAATCTCTTGCTTCAGCAATCTTCTCAACACCGCGATGGATGTAGCCAAGTTCTGCCTCGGTATCGACGACTGTTTCTCCATCGACCTTGACTCGAAGCGTCCACAACCCGTGTGTCATCGGATGTTGCGGGCCCATTGTAATCCACATTTGTGCCATATGCTCACCTCACTTTACGCGGCCCTCATCCGCAGGTTTACGCACAAATCCTTGTGCATCATCATACATTTCATTGAAATCATGATATCGAATTTGATGTTGCTTTTGCAATGGATGGAATCCTTCTGGGCTGTCATGGGGGTTCAACACACGGTGCATGTTTTCATGGCCTTCGAACCGAATACCAACAAGATCCCATGTTTCCTTCTCGTTCCAGTCAGCACCAACCCAAATCGATTGAACGCTTGGGACAACAGGTGCGTCGTCAGCAGGCAGGTCGATGAGTACCTCAACTTCCAAAGGAATTGAAGCGCCCGAGAGATCGCTTGCTTTGAGAACATCAGCCGTAAAGGGTTCGACATCGCGAACTGGTTGTCGCAAGAAGTGGTATGCAACACCCCAACCTCGCTCAGCACTATCAGGATAGTGTGTTCCTGTAATCATGGAACAATAATTGACACCAGCATCAAATCGCATCCACTTCGCAAGCGCGATCCAATGTTGTGGAGGGCAGGTCAATCGAACGAATG
>JASLVI010000131.1 GCA_030741455.1 Candidatus Poseidoniaceae archaeon
ATTTTCGTCTCTTTCGCCTTCTTTGATTTCCTTCCTGCTGGACCATGGCTTGATGCCTCATTCTCAAGAGGAATGAGTGGTTTGCTTGGTTTATCACTCATCTATCTGAGTTGGTTCGAATACATCTTTGACGGGTTTGGAGTTGTTCCCTCCATCAATAGATGGAAACATCCTGAATCAACTTGGAAAACCGTAACCCTTTCTGGAATTGGTATCCTTGCACTTTCATGGATCTCAGGAAACACGATGGTTGGAGACGCCTTACCAGAGCCTTCTGGAATGGTTCTCATGCTCATCGGTTTGCTTGTCACTTACTCTGGACTCTACGCTTATCTCGTCACAACAGGGCCTCTTCGAGAAGAGGAGTAATCACTCCTCTTCAAAATGAAGTGGGAGTTCATTCTTCGGTCGTAATGTCAAAACGATAAGGATGTAGGCAACGATGACTCCAATGACAATCAAGATTGGTAGTGGCGACGATTTGTCCTCTTTCGATGCTTTCTCCTCAACGAGTTCAACCTCATCCGACTCATCGGGTTCAACAGGTTGCTCATCCGGCCAATCAACCCCTACTCGTACAATGTGAATTTCTCCATTTACATTGGTGGATTCAATATGAACAAGATTGGTCGGTTCGTTAATGGTTATTGAGAACCCATTCTCGGTTTTTGTAACAGCTGACCAAAATGGATTCGTGTTGAGAGCATCTGTCCACCGAATTGCTGAATTGTTTTGGGAGTGGGCAAACTCGATGGTATATGTTGCGTTGCTTGTGGATTCGAGCGTTACCCAATCGCCATTGTATAGCGACAAATTTCGATCGACAAAATCAAGCCTGAATTCAGGCAACTCAATTGAATTCTCGGCAGTACTTTCATCACTTGTTTCAGATTCTACTTCGTTCTGAATTGGCGAAAATAGAACGGCGTTTGTTCCCAACAATATCCGATTATCGCTATGTCTGCTTGGCGAAGATCCCCATGTTCCATCAAGTGTAATTGCATACCAAGCCTCAGACAATACATCCGGCGTCATGTGATGCTCAAGCGTCGTTGGGTTGAGGCGTGTCACTTCTTCCCAGGCTGGAGATAGATCTGCATTTGATGAATTTGCTTTCCACAATATAGCATCGCCATCGATGAAATGGGTGTCCAAATCCCATTGAAAATGAAGCGTCGAATTTTCTTGTTGAATCTCAAAGGATGAAATAGAGATTGGCAGATTTCGTTCAAGAATTGGGCCAACCTTCCCAGATACATCGAATTCATCAATCTGAGCGTTTCCTTGTTGGTCAACAAGTCCGATTGCATAGTAAGACGTTAGCATCCAATCCGCAGGTAGTTGATGAATAAATTCGATGCTCGTCGAATCCAATTCTGCAAGAACATGGATTCCCTCTTGCTCAATCGATACGATGGGGGATGATGCATGATATATCAAAATCTTCGAAATATCTTCTTGAGAAACGTCACTCCATTGCAAAATGGTTTGATCTTCTTCACCGTTAAATTGCGCAGATAAGGAGCCACCGTACCGGGGCGCTTGATTGTCTTCGATGACAGGGGTGGAAAGGCTGTTGCCGCTGTGCAGGCGTGTATCTTCTCGGGCCCCATAACAACCAAAATCATCGCAATACGGAGGGTACCAGCATGTGAGCGTGTAATAGGTCTCACGATCAACCGATTCGTTGGCCCAATCGATGGAATACTCAGAAGCATCTCCATCGATGAAGTTCGTTACAAGGGTCTTGTCCATTGAATCCCACCCAGACTTCGTTGCTGCTTCAGCATGTTCGTAAAGTGCGTGAACGTAATTTCCAGCATCACACGTAGGCCGCCACGTGAAGTTCGTTCGTTGGTTTTCGATATCGTAGGAAGCCGTAAACGATTCTGGGGCGTTGGATTCTGCAACGATTTCCATATGCCCTTGTGGCGTTTGTGAATAGCCAATATTGAATATTTCTGTACGCGAACCATCTCGAAGGGTTGTAACAATTGCATAGGAAACGCTGGTCTCGGTTCCTGGTTCAGGTTCAAACAAAATCGAGTGATACTTGCCCGAACAATCTTCGTTCAAATCGTTCATGTAACATGCAGGTATATTCTCAGCGATCATGGTCTCGGGCGTGATTGCTTCTGCAAAGAAACGCCCTCCTTCCTTTCGGTGGACCTCATACGTTGCCATTTTGAGTTGATCGAGTAACAAGCCATCAGAGGTGATGATGTTCCTCCATAGAAGCTGCGTCGTCTCCGTATCTGGGAAGAATTCTGCTTGTGCTTCACGTGCTTCCAATGAGGAATCGTTCTCTTCTGCTGAAACCAATTGCAATGGAAGAACCGATATGAGGAGCAGAACAAGGCTTGCTGCGCGAATTCTCATTGGCTGGAACAGCCCTGTCCCCATTATCAGCGTGTCGCATCGCTGTCCAAACAATTCAGTCTATGAAACCGAGCGTGTCGTCCAACATATCGAGCGCATCGCTAAGTTCTGGAAGTTCATCTGGAGCCTCTCCAGTACTTTGGTGAACGTCTTGAATTGGGGCGATCGATTCTGGTAATGGGCCTTCGCCTGAGAGCCAATCTTTCCAACGTTGACTCCGTCCTTCACGACGTGCGTCCATGGTCATCCATAGCGCTTCAAGGCGGTCTGGTTTCAATAATCCGAGGTGTTTTGAAAAACGATCTGGATGTATTTCATCCATACGCATCAACAATTCACGAAGACGAATTTGGACCACTTCATCACCATCATTCCAGAGCGCAGGAATAATCTGTCGTTCATCATCAGGGTACGTTTCAACATAATCGCGAAGGCTCAAGACGATGTTGCGTCGAACGATTGGAACTTCATGATGAAGAAGCGAAACTAGCCGATCTGCCCAAACATCCTCATCGAGGAACTTCAAATCACCAACCGTTGCTGAGGCGGCAGCAAGAACACTCTCATCATCATCCAATAGCATTTCATCAAGGAACGGTACGGCTTCCCAACCTGTTCGCCTAAAGATTCGAGTGAGAACATCCGCCATGCCTCGTCGAAGGAGTAATTCCTTTCGCTGATGCAAGATTTTTGCAACAGCTAATCCTTGCTCTTGGTCATATTCAAGCAAACGGGCAAGGCAAAGAATGACTTTTGATGCAACTTCCTCATGTTCGTCTTGTGACCGACGTCGAAGGATATCGACGAGGCCAAGCGGTTCAATCAACGCTGGGCGTTCAAGAAGAAGTTTGACCCATTCCATCAACAACAGACGTCGGTCCAAATCATCGTTTTCAAGGCAATCAAGAAGCCAAACTGCTGCATGAACTCCAGCATCGTGAGCAATCACGGAGGTAGTCCGTGGAACCACAGCACTTGGGTTCCACCCCAAATTTTGCGGGCCATCCTCGGGCTGTGTATGCCATGTTCCTGGTCGTTCAGCCAAAGCAATGGATTCAACCAAATGGTAGCCTTGATGCACAGGTTGACCGTATGGTGTTGATGCAAGACCGTTGATTAAAGCAACTGCAAGCCACCACCGGTCTGTGTTTGGAGCGCTCGGATCAAATGCCTGGGCCAACCAATCGTTTGCAATACAGAACAGCATCCGTTGAGCTACTTCTTCCGTACGACGCCCCAGCCAACGCTGATGCACTTCAAATGGATCATCACTCAGATTCATTCGATGAGGGACGATGAGATCAACAATGGTGGAAAGGTGTCGGTCAAACATACCAACATCTGCGTGGAGCATGGACAATCCTTGTTCAATCAAATCTTGATCACGCCCTGGACTTCTTGGAGGGAAGTCTGGGTCCGTCATCGGAGGTTCGGGGAGTGGCCATACCTTCGTGCCTTCTTCCAAGGCTCCAACCAACTTTGTGGCAACAACCTCAAACGTTGCTTTCGCAATTGCATCACGGCTCTTACTCATGAAGAACCTCTCCCGTTTTTTCCTCAAATATCTAATTCGATGTTGAGGTTTTGAATCAATTC
>JASLVI010000132.1 GCA_030741455.1 Candidatus Poseidoniaceae archaeon
ATCCAAGGTGCATGGTCCTTCGCAGTTCTCGGTATTGTGATTGGAACGATTGGATTCTACGATATCGAACGTAAAGATGAGAATGGGAATTGGCCTATCTACGATACGGACGAAGTAAACGAGGGAGAAAATCAACCAACCTCGAAGAAGGAAAAGCCAAAAGGTTCGTGGAGAAAACGCTCAAAACCAAACGAAGAAGAGTGATTAGAGCACTTCTGCATTGCACGTCTTGGAGCCAAACGGATGCATTTTGATCGCTTTCATGGCCAATCCGAGTTTACTGCTATGAATTGAGACGATGGTCGAATCTCCTTCGAACGAAACATCACCAATGGCAAGTGCATCGCATCGAAGATGTTGCTCAAACCATGAGGCGATTTGAAGAGGCGAACCGAGTTCAGTACGATCTGCATCAAGTCGAATGCGGACAAACCCATACACATCAGCATTCTCACCGAAATCATCCTGCTTACGGACAGGGTCTCGCTCAACACCTTCGGGCAACTCAGGTGCTTCAGTTTCTTCGATTGAAAGATTGTATGTGGCGATAATCTTACCCATTTGAGGAGCATCATCTTTGGAAACAAGACTCCATGCTTCACCATGCCGGCCGATACGACCTGTACGACCGATACGATGGATGAAGGAATCGATGTCTGAAGGAACGTCGTAGTTAACAACCAGTGTGATTCCATCTATATCGATACCACGTGCTGCAACGTCGGTTGCGACAATGGTGCGAACCTCCCCTTCTCGGAAACGGTCAAGGATTCGGTCTCGTTGATTTTGTTTCAGATCTCCGTGCAGGCCTGCAACATCGAAACGGTGCTTCTGCAATCGTTGAACTGCAAGGTCAACCATTCGCTTGGTATTGCAGAAGATAATGCATTGATCATCATCGCCCATTCGAATCAACAATCGACCAAGTGCCCAGAGTTTGTTGGCACGACCAATGGAAATCCTGTATAGATCAATAGGAGGTACATCGAGTTCTTCCTGATTGGTCATCACGAATTCAGGATTGTTGGTGAATTGATTCGCAGCATCAAGAATTTCCTGGGGGAAGGTCGCCGAGAAAAGCAGTGTTTGCTCACGAGATGTTGTTCGCTCAAGGATCCAAAGAATATCGGGCAAGAAACCCATGTCCAACATTCGATCAGCTTCATCAAGGCAGAACACTTCAACCTTCGATAAATCGAGATGCTTTCGTTCGGACATGTCCATAACACGTCCAGGTGTTCCTACGATGAGGTCAACGCCAGAATCAAGCGCTTTTGCTTGCTTCTCAAGGTCAGTTCCACCATAAACAGTCATGATTGAGAGACCATGATTACCTTGTAGTTGATTCATCTCTTCTGCAACTTGTTGTGCTAATTCACGCGTTGGTGCGAGGACCAATCCTTGGAGACTCCCCGTCGGCTGACATCGTTCAAGGATTGGAATCCCGAATGCAGCGGTCTTCCCAGACCCTGTTCGTGCTTGCCCGATGACATCTCGGCCGGAACGAGCAAGAGGAATCGTATCTCGTTGAACTTCGGTTAGGCATTCCCACGCAAGTGAAGAAATACCTTCCATGATCGAGTCAGGTAGTTGTAGCGAATCGAATCGTGTTTTGGTGAACATGTTGCTCCTTCCGCCTCATTGGTTCAGGCCACCGAGACGGAGGTGGCCCCCACGCACATCAGAAGTTTTCTCGTTCCTTGATTTCAGCCTGAAGCTGTCCCATCCAATACTTCTTGGCGTTATCACGGTTGAGTGGTCGACGCATTTGTCGAACATGCTCAAGGATGTATTGTCGGAATTTCAGAGCCTTGGTTCGGTTAACACCTTTTGGCGTAATTCCTTCCCAAAGTCGGTCGAATTGGAGTTCTTTGTCGTCAATCATAGGATGACCTCGATGTCCAACCGACCGAGCGCCCCCTCATAACCATGTCGTTAGGAGTCCAGACGCTCATTCTCTCCCGATTCATCAAGTAAGGGAATGTCTGCAGGCGGATGTTCAAGCCCAACAGCCTTGCCTTGAGCATGTGCTACCTCTCGCTCCAAAGCAGGGACCGGAAGCGCAGGTGCAAGGAATGCGTTCTTCTCTGCTTCGCTACCCTCGATGGATGCATCATAGGTCATTTCAGTCAACATCTTCTTCAATTCAGCATTGGTTTCACTCTGGAGTAGTTCAGTAGCAACGATTCGTAGTTTGTCCTCAACAAGAAGCATCGGCAACATCTCGATGCAGGAACGTCGTACCTCAACGCTTGAATGTCGTGTACCATTCATGATCAAGTTACGAGCACGGGAATCATCCGTATCCATCGAGCGAATCGCACGTAATGCATTGTTCCTTACCTTGGCATCGCTGTCAATAATTGCCCGTTCGGTCAGCATAATAGCAATACGAGGCTCCTTTTTCGAGAGCGATGAAAGGGTCTGAGAGGCATTGCGACGTACTTCAGCATCCGCATCATTAAGGGCCCAAGAAATGAGATCCCATCCCATTGCACCAGCACGCTGAACGATGTTTCGAAGCAACTTCGACGCCTTTCGCCTCAATCTTGGATCGTCGAGGAGAAGAAGTTCATCGATGTGATCACAAACAACCTCAGGCCATGTTTCTGTCAGTGCCTTCAGGCCACGCCAGGCAGGTTCACTTCGAGCAGAAATTGTTGAACGCAATTCTTGAGCGAGAGAACTATCAACACCTGATGGAAAGGTCGGTGCAGCCTGTTCAAGGCAAAGACTTGCTGCTTTTCTAACCCGTACGTCATCATCGTCAAGGAGCACAGATAGCCAATCAAACAGTTCATCTGAACGTTGTTCAGCAACCGTTGGAAGAACTTCCAATCCAGCGACTCGTATTGGGACTTCATCTGATTCCAGCGCAGACAATAGACTCGCGTGCGCTCGATCTGCCCAACCACCTTTCAGTCGACCCAGACCTTGCACGCCATCAATCCGAGTTAGCGTGTGCCGCCCTCCATTCCAATCGACGATAAGGCTCGATAATTCACCTGTTGACAGATCGAGAATTTGCTGCCGAGTACACTCCAACCACGGACCTATGCGCTCTTTTTGATTGGTTTTTCGAGTCTGACGACGCCCCGTTGCAATCGGAAGACCCGTCCTTGGGTCACGTGCAATATACTCCCGAACCATGGCTCCAACCGTGAGTTGCACCATTCTAGTCATTATGAACCTTCACTTCGGGTATTCTGAATGTGTGTTGGCAAGTCTCAAGAATGGGATGAGGCAAGGAAGGAATATGTCGAATCATCGTGTTGGACTCGGTTTACTCCTTACCTGCATCATGATTCTAGGTACAATTCAACCTCTTGGACTCATACTCGATGAGAGAACTTCTGAGATTCATCGGGCTGATGGAGAAGAAATTGGATTTTCAGGACAGAGTTTCTTGTTGAACAAGGTCAGTAAAAATGCATCAACGTCCGAGCTTGAACTGCAGCGACCTGAAATCACTTGGACGCCGACAACAGGAGGTGGGCTTATGATTACACGAGCTCATGGTTGTATGGCCCATGATACGACCAATGATTTGGTGTACCTGATGGGTGGGAGGACCGATCCTGACCCACAGCAATCCAACGATGAATCTTCCACGAACCTTATCGAAATATGGAACCAATCATCAGAAACGTGGTCCCTTGCGCAGTTTAGCATGCCAAATGCACAACAATACCATGAATGTGTACAAATCGGTGATAAAATCTACGCCATTGGAGATTGGTATCCTGGCGTTTCCCCAGCACAAAAATCAACAGGACAGGTTCAGATTTACGACATCAGCACGTCTTCATGGCAGAGTACGACGTTCAGTATGCCTGCTACCAAGGAAGTTGGAAATTTCGGAATGGCATCCATTGGACAGAAGATCTACATTGCAGGAGGCGTACAAGATTCAAACGCAAATGATGCAA
>JASLVI010000133.1 GCA_030741455.1 Candidatus Poseidoniaceae archaeon
AAGGGATCGTGAGATGGGTTTAGACCGTCGTGAGACAGGTTTGTTGCTTGGTGGTAGAATCGCGTAAGGTGTCTGATGGAAGGGGCCCTTTAGTACGAGAGGAACGAGGGCTCGGGGCCACTAGTTTACCAGTTGTCTGGCAAGGCAATGCTGGGTAGCCACGCCCTGATGGATAAGAGCTGAAAGCATCTAAGCTCGAAGCCGCCCCAGAGACGAGACACCTCAGAACGCTCGTAAAAGACGAGTTTGATAGACTGCGGATGTAAGCACGAAGCTTCGGCGACGTGTTCAGTCCAGCAGCACTAATTGTTCGAGCATCTTTTTCATTATGTATCCGCACCTCGAGTGCCCTTCGTCTAATAAGCATGCCAATTCACGATGCGACGCCATGTCGTGTCATTCCAATTCGAAAGAAGATGGGTGCACGGTCACAGCGAAGGTGTTTACCCGGTCCCATCCCGAACCCGGAAGTCAAGCCCTTCTGCGTCTGTCCCAATACTGTGGTACGAGAGTCCACGGGAACGGCAGTCACTGTGCCCCTCTTCTTTCCTCTTGGATCTCCCTGTTTCTTCTTAACCTTACACCTAAGATTTCTAAACTACGTATGCATACATCGTATCGAGGTGAAGGTCATGCCGATAGACACATTGGACATCTTAGGCTCCGATCAAATCGGAATTCATCTTGCATCTGCAGGAAAAGTACTCTTTCATCCCCGAGAACTCCCTGAAGTTATTCTTGCACAGCTTGAAACAACGCTTCAACTTGAAATGGCACCGATTTCAATTGGCGGTTCCAACTTGATTGGAGCACTTCTTGCTGGAAATTCAAATGGTTTAGCCGTAGCAGATATTGCTACAGATAACGATATTGACGAATTAACAGCTTTCGGTGACGTGGTTGTTATGGAAGGTGGTGTTAACACCGCCGGAAATCTCCTCCTCGCAAATGAGCAAGGGTGTGTCGCATCTCCAAGTATACCACATGATGGTTTGGAGATTCTTGCTGATGTTCTAGGTGTTGATATTATTGCTACAACCATTGGTGGTCAAGATGTCGTTGGCAGTCTTGGAGTCGTTAATGACCAAGGGGTTCTCCTTCATCCAGATGTTGCGGGTGATGAGGTGCTTCTCATTGAGGAAGTTCTAGGTGTTCCACCAATGGTCGGAACGGTTTCGTTCGGATCACCATATGTGGGTGCAGGAATTTGTGCATCCAATGAGGGTGCAGTTGCTGGTAGTGAAACAACTGGTCCTGAACTCAATCGAATTGAGGATGCACTCGGTATCATCTAACAGCCAAACACCAATATTCAAGAGCCTCTCTTAGTGATTCATGCACATGGGAGAAATGCTCTATCAAGGTAAAGTTAAGCAAGTTTGGTCAACAGATGATCCAGATGTACTCGAATTTCGATTTACGAATCAAATCTCTGTATTCGATCAAATCATTCCATCATTGATTCCTCGTAAAGGAGAATCATTGAACAGAACAACCGCCCATTGGTTCAAACTTGTAGAAGAAGAAGGGGTCTGTGGGACTCATCTCGTTGAAGTCAACGCAGCAGATCGCTGTCTCGTTCGCAAGGTCGAAGTTATCAAAGAGCCAGGAGCAATTCCCCGAGATATGGAATGGGTTTTCGTCCCACTCGAATTTATTTGTCGTCATTATCTCTCTGGTTCTGCATGGCGCCGATTCCAGCGAGGAGAACTCACTCCAGAACAACTAGGTGTCTCAGCAGATTGCGAATACGGTGCAAAACTTGAGAAGCCTTTCGTCGAGGTCACAACGAAATTTGAAGCGTATGATCGAAACATCGACCGAGCAGAAGCCCTCGAGATCTCGAACATAACCGATGAGGAATACGATTCAATTGTAACTGCAGTTCTCAAGATTGACGAAATCATTGAACGTGAAGCGGCTAAAAACGGACTCATCCATGTTGATGGAAAGAAAGAATTCGCACTGGGGCCTGGCCGTAAGGTTGTTCTTGTCGATACATTTGGGACACTCGACGAAGATCGATGGTGGGATGCAGAAGCCTATGCAAATGGCGAATGCATCGAACTTTCGAAAGAATTTGTTCGAACACATTACATCAATACTGGTCATCAAGCAGAATTGAAAGCAGCACGCGATGCAGGAACAACAGATCCTCCGATTCCTGCTCTACCACAATCCGTCATCGATGAAACTGCAGCATTGTATGGTTCAATGTATGAGCGATTGACCTCTGAATCGTTCTGAAATTCAATCGTGTTTACGATGAATTAACCCTGCATTGTTGCGCTCAGCTGCGAGAAGAAGTGGACTCAGATGGCGTATGGCGTCACGAACGCCCCCATCAATTGGTTCATCTCTTGCAACCGTCCAACCTCCGCCGAGCAAGGAACTTCTGAGTATCTTTACTTCTTCTCCTGAGAGAAAACCCATGATGTTCAAACCTGCTTGACCTATCATGAAGCGTTCATTTCCTACATTGTGGGCATCACATCTTGTGAGTAAATAGTCTAAATGTGTCAATAGATCCTCATACATTTCATTGCTTTGTGGACCAACTTGACGTACATTCTCGCGGATGTATCTGATTGCAGATCCGCTCGAATGTGGAAACCTTCCAAAACGTTCTCGATTCTTATCTTCTCCAAGCATAATTGGTATGGAATCTGAATCGAGCATTCGAGTCAATGTAAAGAGAAGTGTTGGATCATCCCATTGAATATCGTCACGTGTTTGGAACACATCAATTCCTTGTGATTTCAATCGCTCTTGAATACGTGGATGCTCAATGACGTTTGACCACGCTTGATGTGAATTTTGATTCCATGACAACAATGCTAGAAAGACGTCTGATACTAGACTGGCATGACAACCATCAAGCGTATAGAATGCAGTCGTGCTGGCGTTGTTAGGTTCCATCTGCCCGTGCCACTACCTCACCTCTATTGAGGTATGTGATTGTCATTGGAAAAACCTAGACATTCTATCTTCAATACTTGATTCCTCTGATTCTTCTGCATCAGGGTTCATCTCTTTTCGAATCGAATCCAAACGACCTGAGGGGGTCAAATCATTTTCAATTGGAATTTCTTCAATCATTGTAGGAGGATCTTCAGGTTCTGTTTGTTCCTGTTCAATTGAAATATCCTCAATCTCCGGTTCTTGAGATTTAGGTTTAGCTTGATCAGGAACAGCCTTTTTCTGAGGCTCTGCACGTGCTTGCTGTTCTTTCATCATGTTACGTATTAACGCATTATCTTGACGTTGAATGATAAACAGGTAGATTCCAATCGAGACAATAGCCACGATTGCTCCCCATAGCATGTTTGATGAGGTCAATGCGGAGGTTTCCTTTTCCTCATAGAGTATTGTTGCAGAGTTATCACTCAAGTCATCATCAACATCAAACGGACTGTTGCATCCTAAAACAGCCTCGAGTTGTTCGTTTTCATCCAAATCATCAGCATCAATTCGAATGTTCGGTGAAAACTGGGAACCTGCAACATCGATGAGGACTTCTGCCTTGAAATCGCTTTGTTGACTCGTAACTGTGAGTATACAAACAGCATTTTCGAGAACTGGATAGTTTGTTCTTGAGATCGCTACATTGATGTCGCCTTTAGCCGATATGCTGCTAATTCCGATGTTCCAACCGGACTCGCGAGCAACCACATTCTTTGATATGCTTGAGAGAACATTTCCATATTCATCATACGCAGTAACGATAATCGAAAAACTGCCAGGAGATGGGTCCCAGTTATCTACACTTAGATTGGCATAGATGGTTTGATTGACCAATGCTGTGAATGTTTTGTCAAGAAGCGGAAGGATGTCACCCCGATCAGTTGTGACAATAAATGACAACTTCGTATTGGTTGCAGGGTCGCCAACAACATCACATGTCACAATCTCTG
>JASLVI010000134.1 GCA_030741455.1 Candidatus Poseidoniaceae archaeon
AACGGGGCTAACAGCCTCGTCATCATTTCGTAATCTCGCCATGTAGTGTGCTAACATCGATAAGACTTGAACACACCGATGAAAAAAAGGAAATTACAGGATAAAGAACATTCTTTTGCAGGTAACGGCTCTCCAAACAATCCCCTTTGTGAGACGATTGAACAGAAGATTAAGCATCCAGTTTGGAAGTCGGAACATGAGAGATCCAATCTTGAACGAGCGCTTAGAATTCTTCATCACTTTCCCCATTTGTTTTTTCCATTCAGTTTCATAATTGGTCAAAGGAATATTATTTACAAGATGTTCGTGAATGATTTGGCCAGCAATTCTGCCTCCGATCATCGCTATGGTAATCCCTGCTCCATTGGACGGTAGAACCATTCCTGCAGAATCGCCTACCAGCATAAAATTTCCTTTAACGAAGGATTTTATCGTTCCAGACATGGGTAGTCCACCGGCTCCATTGAAAGTTGTTTCACCGTCGTAATTGGAGATGAATTCGTCAGCGTACTGATTGAGTGTCTTACCTTTTGCGAACGATCTTTGAATTCCCAATCCTATGTTGGCACCACCGGCTTTGGGAAACATCCATGCATAACCTCCTGGGGCAACAGAACCAAAATGAAGCTCTACAGCATCACCAAAATGGCCGTCCATCAAACAGAACTTGACTGGAATCGTGACTGATTTTTCATCCCAGTACTCTCGTCGAATTGGACCTTTATGGCCGGCTGCGTCAACAATCACTTTCGCTGTGAGGGTACTTCCATCTCGTAGAAAAACAGTGTTTCCTTCGGCTCGCACAACTCGTTTCCCAACTAGGTATTCTGCGCCTGCCTGTTTTGCAATTGCTACGAGGTTCTCATCGTGAACAACACGATTCAACATCAATCCCTCAAAGGGGTACTTCAGTGCTTTACCTGATGGAGTAATGATATGCATTTGGTCGCAGGTCATAGAAATGGCTTCGTCTGGTGTTTGGAATAAATCATCGATATCTGGGACATCTGGACATAGACGTTTCATCTCCTCGTTGCTGGGGACCAATTCACCACATTGTAGTGGGGATCCTATTGGATCTCGGCCATCGATGACAAGAACACTCACGCCTTCTTGAGCAGCGTAGCGTGCAACTGTGCTACCAGCAGGTCCACCGCCTATGACGATGGCATCATAATCAAAATCATTCGACAAATTCAACCCTCAAATTTCTCGTGATTGCATTTTCTCAACAATGTTCAGAAGAAGTTTTTTTGAACTCGTTTCAGGTAAGACATCCAATTCTTGGATTGCCCGTTCGAGATGCGTGTACATCAAGCATTCCGAATAGTGTATGGAATCCGATGTGTCCAACAAGCCCATGAGTTCATCCCACAGGCTATCGCTGAAATTGTTGAGGATTTCTGAGAGCCTTTGACGGCTCTTGCCATGCAGCAGTGTAAGGGCATGAATCAGAGGTAGTGTCATCTTTCCTTCGATCACATCCTTGCCTCGTGGTTTGCCCATTCGCTCATCGCCTCTCAAGTCGAGTAAGTCATCCATAAGCTGGAAAGCAATACCTAGTTCCATGCCGAATCGCCCAAGCGCATCGGATTGATCTTTGGTAGCGCCTGCAATAATCGCCGCACTTTCACAAACCGCTGCGAAAGGACCTGCAGTTTTTCCTTGAACGATGTGAAGGTAATCTTCGGGCGATGTTGACAAATCGAGTACGTGATCAAGTTGTTTGAACTCAGAAACAGCAATGTTCGCACATGCTTCTCGAATCAAGTCAATGCATTTTTTGGTGTATCGGCCACTCAATCCATATCCCTGAACAAATAGCCAATCGCCTGCAATGATCGCTTTCGGCTGACCAATTCGTTCATGCAGCGTTGTAACGCCTCTGCGAAGTTTTGCAGCATCATTGATGTCATCGTGAATAAGTGTCGCAGTATGAATCAATTCAAAGGCGATTGCAAGGTCCATGATTTCATCAATATCTTCTCCCCCAGCAACTTCATAGCAAAGGATACCAAGCAATGGTCGGAGTCTTTTTCCTCCAGAAAGAAGAATTTCTCCTGAAAGTGTCGCGACCTCTCCAGCACCATTGCTGACTTCTCTTGCAATCAGTGCTTCAAGCGCCATGTTGACCTTCTCTCGGAGGTCTTCTAGGCGAAGAAGTTGCGCTTCTGTAATTGCTTGCACAATACCCTCGACGAGGGTGTCCTTCTTAACGAGTGGGCTACGCCCATAGATTGCCGAGGGCCCCTCGGCCGAGGTGAGAAAATGGACGATGAGCGTTTGGTGTTCCTTTCAACATCATCTCACGGCGACGGTGTTCGCCATCAAATCGAGAAAGTCCTCGAACAACGAAGCAAGACCTTTGATGCCATTCTTCGCCAAACACCAACCATTGAAGATGCGCTGACGCTCTTGAAGGATGGTGTAGGTGATCTGGTTGCGATGAGTCCTGAGAATTGGATTCAGCATCGAAACGAGAATTTCTCAATTGTGGGGCTCCTTTCCCGCCGAGAACCGACCTGGGTGCTTGTGAGCGATGACAAACCCGAGTACTTGATCAAACATGCTAGAATTGTCTGCCACCACCCATTGCTAAGAAGGCAAATGCTTCGCTTGCGTCAAGACCTGGATCTGTTATCGAAAGATGAGGTTGAACTCACAACGCTTGAACCAGATTCGCGTGAAGAAATCGAACGTCTTGAAGTCTTAAGGACAGAGGGTAAAATCGAAGGTTATGTTGTCAAGCGATCACAGTACAATCTTCTTTCTGCAAAAACGCGACGTCACACGCTAGGCCTGCAAAAGGGCTCCCCTGAGCGTTCGCATTTTATTCCACCTCCATTGAACGGCTTCACTTTGATCGTTGGACGGACAGGATTCCCAAAGAACAGGATCGAACATATCCTTGATCCGTCAGCAGATTTTGCTTATCGAATTGAATCCGCACTCCTTGAGAGCATACCTAGTGATCTAGTTGATTTGACTGGGATTCATGTTGAACAACGAGGTGTTGGAACCATTCTCCGAGAGGCCAAAAAGAACAATGACGATTGGACCATGACGGCAATGATCAACCCAGAGAAGAAGGTTCGAGATTCGAGTACTCGTGTCGAGATGCGAATTGAAACATTGAGTGTTGATGGCAGGGTCAGTGCTTGTGCTGAGCAGGTTGGTCCTTTGGAAAAGCATCGTGTTGCAATGGTCAATCTTCTTCAAGAATGGGGGAGTATGCTCACAACACTTACCTCTGAACACGAGGCGACAAAGCGTAAAATGCGGAACATGCCGGATGAGTTCCACGAAGACCGTCCTGCAATGATGCGGATTCATTCGGACGAATCAGAATAGCCAAGAAGACGCCGTGCTTCTTCAAGTGCTTCTTCACTTCTATTTTCTCCAACGAGAACGATTTCAAAACCATTCTCTGTGAGATAATTCTCTAATTCGACGAGAGCAACATCTGGATTTGGATCACAAAGATTTGCGATAATCTCATCGATTTCTCTTCCGGTTGCTTCCCATCCACCTGCTGCTTTTTGCAATTCAATAGCAAAACGTTCTACGATTTCGACTGCAGACCTGCTCGGAGTTTGCGCCTCCCTTAATGAAGCAGCAACGGCTTCATGTTGTTCCCGAAGTTGTTGGACTTCGGCGAGCGTCGATTCAAGTACTGCTCGAAACTCCTCGATATTGTTGGTTTTTGAGTATCTACGATGTGCTTTCTCCAGTTTTCCGTTGATGGATGAGGCGCCTGCAGATATGGCTTCTTTCGCTTTAACAGCCTGAACAATCGCTTCACTGGCAAGTTGGATTCTTTGGCTTAGGGTGTCATTGAACCGCCGCGTTTCATCTGCGATGTCGCGTCGGACAATGTCACGCAATGTATTGCCAAGTTCGTTGGCCTGTTTT
>JASLVI010000135.1 GCA_030741455.1 Candidatus Poseidoniaceae archaeon
GCCCATGGTTCGGCGAGTCATTCGCCCTCCTTCATCTCATCGTTTGGACCATGAAAATACGGAAGGTGTTATGTCTACGTGGTATCGCATTGGTGATTGGGGATATTCCATGGCGGACCACTGGGTTGAGAATCACAAGCGTGATTCATGGCGTCGTCAAGCCAAAGCCAGTGGTTATCGCGCCCGCTCGGCGTTCAAACTCAAGCAAATACAAGCCAAGTTTGAACTGATGCGAGAAGGTGATGTCGTCCTTGATGTAGGATGCCATCCTGGTGGATGGGCCCAAGTTGCTGTTGAAGAAGTCGGTGATGATGGCATCGTCATCGGTGTTGATTTACAACCATGTCAGCCCGTTGAAGGTGCACTCCTCATGGTCGGTGATATCACTGATCCACTCACCCAAGAACGTATAGTCAAAGAACTGGAAGAACGTCAAGTCAACTCAGTTATTTCGGATATTTCTCCACATATTACTGGGAAATGGGATGTTGATCAAGCCGTTGCTATGACGTTGGTCGCGAAAGTGTTTGACTTTGCATTACCGCTTCTTTGCAGTGGAGGATGGTTTGTCACCAAATTGTTCCAAGGTGTTGGCGTCGAGGAACTGATTGAAGCGGTTAAGCCGCATTTCTCCTATGTTCGAAGATTCTCTCCTGAAGCTTCCAGAAACTCATCGTCTGAAGTCTATCTTGTTTGTAGGAATCATACGCCATGGAATGCAAAATCCACTTCCGTGCTTGCAAGATATGAAGAGGCGGTGGACAAAATACTCGGTGGTGATGAAGTGGTTGATGATGTCGTCGCTACCACGACGAAGTTTACAGTTCGCCGAAAGAAATCGAAGTGAAACTCTGATAATCATAGAGGTTCATCTCAATTCATGAATCCAACCAGCATTCATGATTTGAAACCAAATCGAGTTGTGGCAGTTCTCGTGGGAACGGTTGCAAGATCGTATCCTTTGACCATGAAATTCGCTCGTGGGCGGTGGATTCCTTTTCGCCCGATTATTATCGCTGATTCGAGTGGATGGGTGCTCGCTAAAATTTGGGGACCTGTGGCGATCAACCTTCTCCGTAATCAACAGATTCGACTTGAAAAAGCATATTGTTTTGAGCAAAATGGTGCGCTATGTGTCACATTAAGCAGTGACGCTCACCTCAAGATTTGCACGCAAGCATAAAGAAGGTGAGGTCGTGGGGCAACTACAACAGAGGCAGCACTATGACAGAGCGAGCAAAGAATTGCACATCCTCCGGCAAACCATTGACAGAAGTAGGCTCAACTGCCTTCCCATGCCCAAACTGTGGCGCTTCGATAGGTCGAAGCCCTCGTTGCCGTGACCAAGGTGTCTCCTACACCTGCTCTGAGTGCGGATTTGTTGGTCCCTGAGGTGAGATTATGGGCATGGTAGCAATGACATACAAAGTAAACCCTGACGCAGAAATGGATGATGTTGATACCGACATGATTTCCTCGACAATCTCAACCTTTGGAGATGACAACTACAACGTTCAAAGCGTTGAAGTGAAACCTCTTGCGTTTGGTCTCAAATTCGTTCAAGTTCACGTCGTCATGAACGATGGTGAAGGACTCGCAGACGCTTTCGAAGAAAAGATGGCTGCGATCAGTGGCGTTGGCGAAATCGAAGTTATTTCGATGGGCCTTCTTTGAATCAAAGTTGATTCAAAGGGGTACGCATAAATTCTCGAAGCAATATCGTTGCATACGATCCGCTTGAGAGTGTGAATCTGAATTTCAAACAAGCTCCATCAGGATGCCAACGGCTTCCTTCAGCAGGACCTTCATTCCAGCGCTCTCCTAGTGAATCATCAGATGCTTTTGGTGTTGCTTCTACGATGAACTCATCAAACGATGTGGTGAGGGATCGACGCGTTCCAGTTGTTGTCAATCTTGGAATATCTTCAATTTCCCAATCCAAATCACCGAGTTTCATCTCGTTGAGGATTGATGCCTCCATTTCTCCAGGTTTGCCTTCACAGGTTCGTACATCACGCCCGGGAAGTGGGCCAGTTACGGACAAACGTCCAAGTTCGCAGTTTCGCCCAATTCGAGGTGCAGTTCGTTCTTCGACAACAACACAGTTGTTGGCTGAAAGTTGTCCTTTTTCATCGAGCCGACCTACAAGGTCGCCCGCTTCAGGCTTGGTTATGCTGATGTTTTGTTCAAGCCTCTTGCGCAAACTCCGATTGAATACAACGGATTGAAGTGCGTGAATGGTCATAAGCTGGAGATTGTTCGGTAATTTTCGAAATGCTCCGATATGATCTTCAGGATTGTTGAGTAAATGCTCGGTCATTCGTCGTTCGTAGCCCAACCAATCTGGTGCAAGAGCAAGACCTTCCTCGGTGATTCCATGATCTCGTATATGTTTACGGAAGGTCGCAACTTCAGGACTTTCATGTTCACCTTCCATGCTGATGTAGGTGTGAACCGCTTCATCCCAGCGATGTTGAACAACTGAACGTCCAACTTCAGCAGTAACTGCACGACCACTTCCAAATCGTTGTGGACCGATCCAGTTGGGGAATCGTCCTGTGCCCAATTTTTCATTCATGTTGGACTTGATTCGATCGACTTCCGCTAGCGCTTCATCTTCCGTCATGGGCGTGCCATCTTCATGTGCACAACCTCGAACCACAATTGTGAAACGGTTGCCTCGATGATTTCCAAAGCCTATTTTTTGGTGCGTTCGACCAAGGACTTCGATGACGACATCGTTGATCTCAATTTCTGCAACCTTGAATTGTGGTGCATCGATGACAAAAATCTGTGATGTAACTGCTCGCTTGTCTTTGGTACCTGCGAAGAAGATTCGATTCCTTGAAATCCCTAACTTCTTTGCGAGATTGTTGCAAAATCGGTTTGTTTCCCAGTTTGTCAGCGTTATCTTTGCAACCGTGAATCGCCCCTTTGGATTCAAGGTAATCGTGGTTGCAATCTCATCAACTCGAAAATCAGCCACTCTTGATTTGAGCACGCCACCAATGCCAGCATCGTCTGTGGCATAACCGATGAGTCCGATGGCTTCTGCCAGCGAATCTTTTGGCTGCATTGCAGCCACCTCATAGAGTTAGACTGTCAAATTCACCAGAAAGGCCATTGACAATCTCATTGAGAACTGCTTCAGGCTTTGTCTTTCCAGTGGTGCGAATGTAAAATTCAGGTGGGTCAAGATCTGGATGGCCAGGGAAGTAGTTCGCGTAATCAACGGACTTGTGATTGTTCAAGCGGTCTCGAAGAATTTGAAGAGCTGTGTGAGACTCTCCAGTAATTCGAAGTCGGAGTTCATTTTTGTCATGAATGAGGACCTTTACTGGCATGTTATCGGTTTGGCGACCAACCTCCCCGTCTTGAACCTTGCCGTCATCTTGAGAGGCAGGAATTTGAGAAGTTGTGTTCAAACTACCCTGTCACTTAAACACCCTCTACCCTTCGGATTGTCCATGGACACCTCGAATTATGAGGACCAGATGGCCGAATATGCCGGTCTCTTTCAGCGATTAGCGATTCCAATTCTCGTTGTTTGTGGTCTCCTTGCTGTTGGTCTAGGTGCGCATCTCATCACTTCGCCACCAGAGTTTAGAACTGATCTCAATGACTTCGCACCGGAATCAGAATCCAACAAGGCGCATGAGGACATTCACGCATATTTCCCAGATGAATCTCGGCCGATGTTTGTTCATGTCACTCGAGACAATGGTGGCAACGTATTGAGTATGGATTCGCTGATGGAAATGGATGCAGATCTTGCAGTACTAAAAGCGGATGAACGTGTCGACCTTACTGCGGTTGTTTCTTGGACGACTTCGCCAGGTATGATTCAAATTGCTTTGGACGAACAATCGCCGGGAACGATACTTGCTGATTATCCTGATT
>JASLVI010000136.1 GCA_030741455.1 Candidatus Poseidoniaceae archaeon
CAGGTCAAAATCATCCTCGACAACCGTTTTTGACGGAAGTGGTACATTCCCTTCTGTTTTTGAACGAGGTTCTAGGTCGGGATTCTCGTGCCGAATTGTTCGGTCAGTCACCGCATTGGTCGGTTCAAGATGTTCATTTTCTTGATGTGGTTTTGACACGCCTTGCGTCATGATATCCGAGGCGATTGCATCCATCGTTGCTCGTTGAGAAGCAATATCATGATGATCAAGTACAGTTGTTGCAGCATCACGTATTGGCTCGGGTAGTGGCTCCATCGCTTGTGTTGAAGGGCCTGATTGTGACTGGAATGCTTTGGCAAAGTCTTCTGAACTCATGGCTGGACTTTCTGGTATGGTTGGTTGTTCTGAGGGTTTGTTGAATTTCTCCATCCAATCCTCTTCGGTTTCTTCGGGTTTTTCTTGCAATTGCTTGAGAAGAGCATTCTGTTCATTTCGTTGCATTCGATCTCGTACTGCTTTGTTGAGGATGATGCCTGCAACAGCAATGCTTGCAGCAAAGAGCCACCAACCTTTGATGATAAGTACTGCATCTTCAACGAATTCTGAAAATGAATAGTCCTCTTCGTCGATTTTCGTTTGCCATTGCTTGCCCGTGAAGTTCTCTTCGATCGTGTAAACAAACTCAGTCTCAGGATCGAAAATTGAGCGAACAACAATATCAAGAACAAGCGATCCATTTACGGTTTGTTCTGATGGTAATGCCGCAGTTCCACGTAGCGTGAAATTCGCTCCTCTTGGTAGGTCTCTGACTTCAAATGTACGAGGTAGATTTGCATCACCTTCCGTAATACCTCCTTCTGGAAGAGCAAATCCTGAGTCTGTTGAATGTGATGACTGGAGTTGCACAATTAATCCGTCCTCCAAGTTTCCATCATTTCGAAGTTGTACAGCAAAACTCACAACATCTCGCGAGTCCACCTCACTCGTCCCATCAAGGAATGTCCAAGCAACGTTTGGCCCAACAACAGTGTCGATGGTGAATCTCTTGATCAACGGTCCATTGCTCAACTTAACCTCGAATTCGATTGTTCCTTGCTGGTACGCATTTGCAGTTTCTTCAATCTTGAATTCGATGGCTTCAAACGTTGCTTCTTCATAACGTTGCAAAGAATATGGTGAGGCTTGAAGTGATACGTCTGTTACAAAATCCGGAACTGAAACAAGTTCAACTACAACAGAATCAGCGAAATTACCAATATTCTGAACATCGATCATGCCTCTACATGTTGCATTTGGTTGCAGATATGTACAATCGACTGGAACAAGACTGACCTCGACATCACGCTCCCAATAAACATCAACGGTAGCTGTCTGACGAACAGTTCGAAACGGGAAGTTTGTTGGATGAAGAATCAAATCAACCGAGATGCTACCTGATGTGACTGGGGGGGCTTCCACACCGATTTGGATTATTCGCGATTCATTCGGTGATAACGTAACATCTTCAAATGCATTGAACAGAGCAACGGTCCAACCGTTGGCAGATATGCGGTCAGCGTTGTCTTCTTGTATGGCTTGATTGTTGATGAAAACATTTCCGAGTGTCATAGAAATTGTATCAGGTGTATTTCCATTGTTGCGAACAAGAACATCCACTCGGGTATTCCCGTCAGGATCAACTGTGACATTGTTTTCGACTGCGTCGATCGTAGCATTTCGGAATGAACTGACTTCAAGCGTAAAGTCCCAAGCAATCTTGACATAATCCAAACCAGATGTTCCAATAAGTCGAAACGTAGGTCCTTGATTTGCAAGTGGTGCCCCATCGATAATTTCTGGAACCTCAATCCATATGCGAACAAAATCCATCGTATTTGGTGCGAGGTCAAGGTAGGAGGTTTGTCCATTAACATCGTCCATTGTCCAGCCCCAATCCCAATTGGAATCTGTTTGAAGACTAAATGTAATTTCATCATTTAAGGTTGCATTACTGGTGATATTTGTTGCGACATTGGTTCGCACGCTAGGATCAACAACAAAACTCGAGGATTGGGTGTTTCCAAAGCGAAAATTGGATGGGGGCGTAATTTTCAGTTCAACATCCACGCTTTGGTTCGATAAATCGGAGGTATCGATAATGGTGATTTTTATGATTTCAGTCCCAATTTGGGTCGATTGTGGGAGTGTCATGGTCCAGATGAAGCGATTACTTTCACCATTGCTAAAAACTAATTCTTGACCATTGCCAGTTACATGGTTGAGGTGTTGTGATTGAAGATCCAGTTTGAGTGTCGTGCTTGAGGTCCCTGAATATGTGACATCGATATGATGCTGGACAGTTTGACCAGGGTATGCTACGTAGTTTTCAGCAGGTGTCAATGTCATCGATGTTGCATTTGCTGACGCAAACATCGGTAAAACAAGAAGGAAACATAGCCAAAACGCTGTTTGCTTCTTGACCATAGTGTGCCTACGATGTCTTTGGTTTTGAAGCACACGGCATTTTGATTCCACTACTTCAAAAGAAATATCAATAACAATATGAAGCGAATGATATGCCTCCCTTCTGGCCATTTAAGCGTGCAAACAAAAACGATGATCTCGTCGATGAAGTGCCTCCAAAGCCGGTAGTGTATCGTAAAGGTCAAGATGTTCATTCCGATAAACACACATCAACTGTGGAAAGGGATGAGCGTGCGTACAAAGATGCACTTGCCTTGTTTGGTAGTGGTAGTAATGAGATTACAGCATCAACAAACCTCGCGGACCAATACGATGGTGTAGTCGATGAATCAAATCAAACAACAACTGCATCGGGGGATGCCTCATTTGAGTGGATTCATCACACCGACGGCTATCATTACAGGAAGAAGCAAGATGGTCAATTTGAGCCAACGCCATACGTCAAAAACAGTGATGGTTCATACACTGCCTTTTCATGATTAATCGAACAGTGTTCGTAACTTTTGGATTAGCTGCGGTCCACTTGCAGAAGTTTTGTTGACTTCACGTCCAACTGGATATACCTCTAACTTCGGGTTGGAAAGCGACGTTTCCTTTCCTGTTAACCAATGATTGATCTTACTTGATTCTATGAGAACAGGCATGCGATTGTGAACATGTGATACGTCAGGTGAGGAATCTTGTGTCAATATACTAAATGTCTTCAATTCATCTCCATCACCGTACCATTGCTCGTAAATTCCTGCCATGAGGAGGACAGAAGCATCCTTTGCTTTATGGAAAAATGGAACTTTACCTCGTGGTGTTGTCATCCATTCATACCATCCATCGGCTGGAACGATGCATCGACGTTGTTCATATGCATCTTTGAACATAGGTTTTGATTCAATGTTCTCAATACGTGCATTGATGGGTTCCATTGTGCTTTTCTTGCTCCATGAAGGTCGTAGCCCCCATCGCATCGAAGAGATGTCGAGATTTTCTTTCTTCAAATGAATAATTGGCACTAAATCGTTTGGAGCGATGTTAAAGTTTGGCTGGAAGGATGGCTTATCTAAATCTGCAACAAGTTCAGGCCATTGTTCTCCACGATAGGCAAAACGGCCGCACATGTTGCTCATCAAACAGGATCTGTAATCGTCAACTTGAGTGCTTCAACGTCAAATTCTGCGCCATTAAGCGGAACAAGCAATTCAAATGATTCAGAGATGGATGGATCAATTTCGCCGAAACAGCCGACCCATTCTCCATTGAGTAAGACACGAGCAGCACGGCCCGCAAGCCACGGACCTTCGTTGGCCGGAAGTGCTTCAATTACGACGTTTTCTGCCCCAATATCTCGCAAAAATGCTTGGATTCGTCCTCGAATTGATGCGAAGCCACCGATTCGCTCTGCGGTCAGGAACGCCAAACGGTCCATGTTGGCATGGTCACG
>JASLVI010000137.1 GCA_030741455.1 Candidatus Poseidoniaceae archaeon
CATCTTGTAGGTGTACTTGAGAACGGCTTGGGAGTAGGCGATGATGACGTTCTTGACAACATCATTGGTTGCGTCTGTGTAACCTGCCTGGTCTTCTGCTTGAAGAGCAGCAAGGCCAGCGATCATTGATTGCTGGATGTTGTAAGTTGTGTTCGCCATTCCAGCGGTGTGCTCTGTACCGAAGTCAGCACCACGCTTGTTGAGAGTTGCAACAGGGGAGCAACCGACGTTTTCATCCGGTCCGTGGAAGAATGCCCATCCTTCGTCCCAGTTGTGTGGTGCACCAGTGTCGTTGTCAACGTTTCCAGCATCAGCCTTTGCGATTGCAGAGTTGAGTTCGTGAATTGTGTAAGCGACCATTCCAAGGTTTGCGGTTAGTTTTGCGATTCCTTGGTATCGTACGGTATCGGAAACACCTGCGAAGTCACCCGTGCCCTCAAGAGCGTCCATGATCATAGCGTCTACTGAGCCATCAGCACCGTAGAATGCATCGTATCCATGGTTCTTTCCTGCAGCAGCAGCAAATCCTTGGAGAGTTCGGTATGACCCGTCACTCTTCTCTGCATTCTTTCCGTTGGTGTAGATGCCCTTTGCAGCGGTCCACTCGCCTGCATTTGCATGTGCCTTAATGTCGCACATGTCTGCCATGAGGGAACGGTGGTTGTCGACGTTCGAGGCATATGTGTAGCCGCCGTCTTCAGCATCCATTGTGCTGACTGCCGATCCACCGCTGGAGTCCGACGAGCTGCTGTCGCTGCTATCGGAGCCATCGCTGCCATCGCTATCGCTAGCGTCGCTGCTATCGCTGCTATCGCTGCTATCACTGCTGTCGGTGCTGTCAGCAGTACTTGAGCTGCTGTCGCCAGCAGCGGAACTGCTTGAATCGTCGTCGGAGTCATCTCCGCCGATACAGCCAGCAAATGCGGCCATCATCATCAGCAAAATTAGGGTTATTCCTTGTGTTTTCTTCATGCTTAGTTTCATTTCTTCACTATCCTTTACCTCTCGGTATTGTCCCTCCCATAGGTAAGTACTTCATAAGTTTTAGGCTACCCTAAACTTATTAGGAACCCCTAAATCCAATGGTTGATAGCACCACAAAAAAGCGCTTTAAAGAGGACGAACAAACATGCAAAATGATGAATTTGTTGATGAACATTCTTCCCAAAAAGATGGGAGTAATTTCGATGACAACAGGAATCAAAAAAACAAGCACATGTACCCTATCGCACTCGGTGTGATACTTGTCTTTTCTGCAATAATGAGATTTAGAGGGTTGGACACTGAATCATTTTGGCTGGACGAACTCACAACACTCCATGCCATCAGCCAAGGAACATGGAAGGCGACAATGGAAGGTTGGCTTTCCATGGTAGGAATGGGCACGTGGCTGATGTATTTCTGGAAACTGATCGTTGGAGATTCTGATTTCGCCTTGCGTTCCTTAAGCGCAATTACAGGCATCATTCTTGTTTACATCGTCGCTGAATTTACACGACGTTTTCACGATGAAAAGGCAGCGATAATCGCCGCAAGTATGTTTTCGATTTCCCATTTAGCAATTCTTTACAGCCAAGAATTTCGGCCGTATATGTTCACAACCATGTTCATTTGGCTGTCGTTATTACTAATTCGCTCTGAGCGTAGATTGTCACGGAATGAAACAATCTTATGCATCACTTTACTCTCCTTCTCTTATCTTGTACATTATGTCGCAGGATTGGTGATTGTCTTAGGACTACTCGCAGATTTCTTTATTCGCGTTTCTCAAGCAATTTGCACAAAGCACCCTTCAGAAACAACAAAACTCGATCGTATAATCATGTACATGAAAGGAAAATCCGGCCAATGTCTGAAAATTTCATTCGCAGTTGCGATGCTTGCCATTTTTATGCTTGAGAAAATGCGTCATGACTCGTCAAATACAAACCACAGCATGTGGATTAACGATACTCCAACACGACCTGTCGTCAGTCTGTTCGATTATTTCTTCGCCTTCGATACACGCGGAGGCATTACCGACATCGCAGAAGCGATGTGGTACTTCGTTTTGATTACACCTTTCCTCATGCTAGCGCATCGTTTCTTAGTTGGAAAGAAACGCCGGCTTTCATCTGAATCAGAGTGGTTTGTTTGGGCGGTAGGCGGAGGTACGATGTTGATCATTGTTCTCTATTCTATCACATTTAGAAATCTCTGGGTGTCCCGCTATTTTGTATTTTCAATGCCAGCTTGGTACATCCTTTTTGGAGTAGGCATCGCTCGAGTAATCGACATATTAGTCGAAATCAATGAACGGGTGGAGAAAGCAAGTTCTAGAACTGAAAAAAAATCGATGGTTATCGCAATGATATTCTCTTTCTTGTTTGTTCTCAACAGTGCTCATTGGTATGTACACGAATACGAGTATTATGAACAAGGTGGGCGGTCAGACTTCAAAGGGATGAGTCAATGGCTCGATACCAATGTCGAAGGTAATCAGAGTGACATCTTCATCATCTCGCAACCTTATGCCAAATATTGGGATCTATATCTTGATCGAATGGACAGCCACGTTATCATTGACGAGCATACCAGATGGGGGCACGTAAGTTCCGGTCAAGCAAATCAGGTCATCGATGACGAACCTTTCGAAGTCATACACGTAAGAGGGCACAAGCTTTCGATGTGGGAATATGATAGTTTGACCTTAGCACTTAAGCCCGATTATGAACTTGTTACAACTCTTGAATTCATTGAGGGACAAATCGACGTATATCATCGCACCAAGAATTCTGGTTTATCCTAGACACTACCAGAGCACAGCGGTTTTCACCTGGAAGGACTCGGGGAATGACATCGCGTGTATTGCTCCTTCGGAAACAAAACCCCTCGTAAGTTCCGAAACATTTCGACTCCTTCCTTAGCTGCAGTCGAAATTACTGCTAAAACAAGCGACGCAAGAAACAGATTCCGCGAAAGTATGTGCGAATAGGAGGAACAAATTTGCAAACCCATGCGGAACCACTCGTTTTAGGCTGCCCTAAAAAAAGTAGTATTTAATTTTAGGTCTCCCTAAATCACACATCTAGCCACGCATTTACGTACGATTCTGCATATGGATCGGTCGCAAGACCATCATGGAACCAAGGCCGTACAATGACGACCAGCTCAACCGTTCCACCCCAGTTGGATTGTCCAACAACAACGACCTCGCCGGCCTTCGTCCCATCAGGATCAGTGCTCGACGTCGATAAGACGTCGTACACCCAAACATTCAGTTCAATATTACCTGAACTTGGACGGAACAAATGTGTTTGCGCATCGCCTTTTTGATCGAGACGAAAGGCATCGCTATCGATACGAATTGGTACACGTTCATCAACGAGATCGATGGCTTGCCGCATTCTCGATTCTTGTAGTCCGAGAAGTGAAGAGACCCAAATCGATGACTCAACTTGTTGGAATGGATTTGGTTGGTGTGGCGTTCGTATAGCTAAACTCTGAACGATTTCGAAGTTTGTTGGATTAAGAGGCTCAACAAATATCCACGTGTATTGTTCACTTGCTGGCCAAGCAGGCGCATACGGGTTCTCAGTTGCAAATGGTTCACCCCATTCATCTGGAGATCGCGGTGTTTCAACGGGCATAAAGCCAGAGACGCCAAGCATCAACATGACCATCCCGCATGCGAGAATTCGTCGATTCCGATGTTCGGTCCAGTCCATGCGTCCAGCTGGACTAACGAATGATAGGAGCAAGGCAATCGGGAAAAGGAGGAGTGCTCCGTATGGCATCAAAAGCAAGAGGAAAAGAACGACAACGACATGCATC
>JASLVI010000138.1 GCA_030741455.1 Candidatus Poseidoniaceae archaeon
TCTTGTCCATTCCTTTTGGACCCAATGTTGAGCGAACAGAATCAGCAACTGCCTTTGCAGCAGCAATGTTGTTCGATTGAGCACTGCGTCCGCGAGTGCGTTGTGTTCCTTCTTTGAGAATGAAGATTGGTGCTTGTCCGTTTCCATACATGGTGTTCACCTTCTGTTTAGGGCGAGATGCTGTGGGTCTTGAACCCTACGACTGGCCAGTTTACATCTCACCATCAAGATATTTCTGACCATAATGCTCCCATTGGTCCATCGTCCAGCCTTCAGGAAGGCCTTCAGGCGGAAGTGGAGGCCCTGCAGTTGCAGGAGGCGCTACGCTGGGCGCAGCCATGGGTTCAGGGCTAGGAGGAGGCGCCATTGGCACAGTTGGTGCTGCAGCCACGGCCCCATAGGTAGCCGTCAGTGAATCTTGATACATCATATCGTCCCAATCATCAAGATCGTCTTCCTTTTCGATTGTGGTGACAATCTTGAAGGTCATAAATCCAAGAACGCCGACAACAAGAAGGAAGCCAGACCATAGAACGATGTTCTTGACAAGATCACCATCGCCTTCAGAAGATGCTCCATCGCCATCATCATCGGCTGTTTGTTTCTGCAAAACAACCGTCAGTTTGACTGTTGGTGCGTCAGCTACGGTCTCCGACATTGCATAGATTGTGTAGTTCACGACCAATGTCTCCGATGGAAGATTCATCAGCGTTGCCTCACCGACTTCAATTTCAATAGTGACTGTTCGTGACATATCCGATTCAAGGGAGAACTGTCGGTCGAAGTTATCGATTCGAACATTGATGTAATTGGCCCAGTCACCATCGACTTTGGCCATGACAATGGATTGCTGTGGAGCAGCGGTTGGATTGAGTTTGTTCTGCACTTCGACATCCATTGTGTAAATCAAACCTGACTCGTCAACGGTGATGTAACCTGGGATGGTTTCATCATACTCATCCATCACTTGTGGAATGAGAAGGATGTTACCTGTACCGCCGACCGAATAGGTCGCTTCACCTGTATCCGAAATGGTTGGGTCGTTCACGGATGTGGCAGTGAGCCCCAGTGTGTTGATACCTGCTGAATCGGCGAGGAACGAGAAGCGTACCTTTGCTTCCCATGATTCACCAGAAAGAATGACTGGAGTTGTTGCAACACCATTGATTGGGGCAGGGTCAATGAGGTATGCAACCATACCATCCGGTACATCGAGTGTAATTGTGAATCGATCATCGCTGTTCCCGTAATTCGTAATCTCAAAGGAACGATCGGTCTCATCTGGCGAACCTGGTAGGAACGATTGGTCGGATGATTCATCCGATACGCCGACAGCCGCTGTATCAAGAATTTCAACGTTAATTCTGTAGGATACGGAGACTGAGGAATCCTCAACATTGGTTGCAATGACATCGACATAGTATGGATTTGGAGCCAAACCTACAGGCATTGGCAGCGTCATGATGATGGTTGTCTCGCCATCCCATGCATCAAGAACCGCAGTTGTATCACCTGCGAGTGATGCACCCAAAATGTACTGATGAGGTCCACCGAGTGAAAGAGCATATTGTTCATCGTTGTTACCAAGATTGAGGAGTGAAAGGTAAACGGTTTCAGTAACGCCATCTGCTGCACTCTGGTACGTGTTTTCATCAGCAGATATGGAAGCTTCCCTTAAGATTGGAACTTCGATGTTACGTCCGAGAACATCGGCACCAAACAGCGAAGAACCACAGGATGGACATGTTGCACGGAGATTGAAATTTACAACGCCAGGAGTAGCAAGGCTGTCCGCTGTAACGTTGAGGAACATATTGATGACCTCACCTTTCTCAAGGATGATTGGGTTTGGAATAACTACACCAGTGTCATTCTCGACGATTGCGCTCCATCCGTCCTCAGAGAAGGTTGTGACCAAATTGTAGGATGCATCACGATTACCGACATTTTGCAAACGAATTGGAATGTTGCCAGATTCTCCGGGCATCAATGTATCAGCGAGCAACGGTGTTTGGGATGTGAGCGATACACCGTATTGGTCAGTCACTGCAAGATTCATTGAGACTCGCCCTTTTTCACCCGAGTTGGTACCGCCACTGTCTCGGAACCACACTTGCCAAGTCTGTTGCTGGACATCTGCACCAGCAGGGATGGTGATGTTAACGTAAACATCAACGGTTTGCCCGGCTCCAATGCTGGGAATAATGACTGGTGAAAAGAAATCATTTGGATTTGAAGTTTCAATTCGAATGGATGGGAAGGCTGGATCCATCCACGTCAAGTTGGTTACGTTGGAGTAAACGGAAACGGTTGCACCTGAATATCCGTTGTTCGTTACCAAACAGTGCAATGCAACTGTGTTCGATGGAGGAGAGGAGTAACCTGCTTCAGGATTGTCACAATCAATGTCAAGCGTGAAATCGGCAACTTTCGAAACACCAAACTGGATGAAATCATCCACGTGCATTCCTTCAGACGCTCCAAAATTATCGGAGTGGAAAAGGAGACCTATCGAGTAAGAATTTCCGCCGAGGAAGAGATCTGGATTGGAAAGACCTGGAATCTGGGCCCAATCGACTTGAGGATCCCATGAGACGTTGCTCCATTGACCAGATGCAGGGCTAGGAGCAGCGTTGGAGAAATTCCAAACGAGTGATTCCATCTTGCTGTTGTAGTTTCCAGAACCTCGCCATAATTCAAACCCGACATTATCACCTGCTGCAAGGGAACCCCATGTTTGCGCATAGAATTGCGTCGAGATAAATTCACCAGCAAAGAATGTCTTACGGCAAACCCAGGTCTGATAGCTTTGGCTCATTCCAGGATCGAGTTGCCCCAATGCACCACACTGACCTTGAGATGGGAAGAACATGTGGACCAAACGGTCGTGTGCTCCGGAAGGATAGTCAGCGCCTGGGTTTGAATGTCGCCAATGGTCGGTTCCTTCAGGCCCTCCAGTATCGGTTTGCCAACTTCCGGAACCTTCAGCATCGCCACCTCCTACTGGATAGCGACCAGAGAGGAATGTAGGAGAATCCACTGAGAGCGTTGTCCCATCGAATTTATCCTTCATGATGGCAACAGGAACCGCTTGTTCAAGCATATCGTTCTCATTGCGATCGTCCGCAGAGTAAAGGACGGTTCCTCGAACAATCAAGCCACCTGTAAGGTCATTTGTGGAGGTGTTGAGGATTGAATGTGCAATCATTGGTGTCCAGAGATAGGACACTTCGTGACTTTGTCCTGCGAGCAGGTCAGGTGTTGTGAAATTTGACGATTCAACTACAAATCCAATCGGATGGACGATTTCAACTAGCACTTCAGCAGATTTTCCTGTAAGGGAAGATCCACCCAACTTTACTCGGACAGCGACTTCGACCTCTTGACCCATAACCAAGTAATCGACTGTTGATTGGTCGGATTGAACCCACGTGTGGGCAGAATCGCTTACATTTCCAAGCGTGATTTTGTCAACGAAGAAATCGTCATTTTGACCACCACGCCCAGAGGTGGCTTCGGCCGAATCTACAACCAGCAATGATGCTGTTTGGAACACCATGAGAGCAATCAAAAACATCGGAATACTTCGTCGCATCGTCATCAACAATCGTCCGAACAACTTGCATCATATGAAGGTGGCCGTTGTTTGCTCTCTAATTTTCGTTGCGATGTTCGTCCGAAATAAGTCCTTGAATCGTAGGTTGATCGTATGGAGGTGAATCACCTGAATCAAGGTCGAGAAGGCTGTTATCAAATTCTGGTAACTCGATTGGAACATCTTCGCT
>JASLVI010000139.1 GCA_030741455.1 Candidatus Poseidoniaceae archaeon
CGTTCTTCGTATAACGGCGATGTATTCTTCTATCGGGCACGTGATCTTATCGACCGAATGTACGAAGAAAACGATCAGGAAATTTATGATTCGTTCCTTGATTCTGGCCATCCCTCAGAAGGCGACTGGGATACGTTGGTTTGGTATCTCGATGTAGAAATTGCATCCGGTGCTGGTGGATCAGGTTCCTTGACAATGAAGGACCATGCAGGGGCCTCTCCCCTTACACGCGCTTGGGGTTCAGGAGCAACTGAAAAGGGAGCGATTGGAACCATACCATCCAATTCAGGTGATTATTCCCTTACAGTAACAGTCCGTGGACCTTCATCATTTATCCATCTCAAGGTTGCAGGAGCACTTGTGTTCCAATGGACGCTCTGAGGTGGTTGAAGTGCCAACCCTCATCATGATGCATGGGATGACCGGAACGGCAGATATGATGCGGCCATTCGCTGAAAAAATCCTCCCAGAGGGATGGACATTGCTTGTTCCAGATGCACGATTCAACCATCCGCGTCGTGGAAGAACATGGTGGCGCTATGAAGACGAGGACCCAGGCGTAACCCGAAGACTCCATCTTTCGCGTCGAGAACTCATGGATGTTGACTCATCACTCTCTCAACTTGAGAAATTGATTGCAGAAGAGGCTCCAATGGGTCCGCTTGTCGTTGGTGGTTTCTCACAAGGCGGTGCTATGGCACAAGAGATGCTTCAACTTCCACTCGCAGATCGGATTATCGGACTTGTCGCTCTCGGTACACGTCTTGTTCGACCGATGGAACTTCGTCTTCGCCTCGAAGAACTCGATCCGAAACGTATGTTTTGGATGCATGGTGTTCGAGACGTACGCGTACCGATTGAGGACGGATGGGCTGTTGCCCACTTGTTTGAGGCTGCTGGATGGAGTGTTGAATTGGTTGAACATCAGAAGGGACATATGATTCCAACCGAGCATCATGAAGAACTCAAGAACTGGCTTGATGATCTTCTCAATTGATTGGATACTTGCTCAATTCGTCAAAACCGCCAATGAAGATTCTGTCTTCGCTACGGAGATCAAAGATTACCGGAACGGTACGATGCATGGTTGCTTCAACAACTTCATCGCGTAATTCTCGTGGATGCTCATCGAAGGAAATCTCAACAAACGGAAGTTGTTTTTGAGTCAACAATCGTTTTGCTGCCGTACAATAACCACAAAATCGACCTGTAAAGACAAGAAAATTCCCTTGATGTTGTTCGAGTAGTTCAGTGAACATAGTGGAACTTCATGAACGACCTATTTCAAATGATGGTATTGGTGCTGGAACCAACGATTCAAATACAACAATGCTTTACTTTGTTCATGGATTCCTATGTGTTGATTCTTGCTGCTTCCTCTGGAAAGAATCTTGAGCTTGCTTACCGCTTCCGTGATTCGTTCAATGCAGAAGGAATGGCTACAGAAATTGTTGATTTGACAACCCTTCACTGGCCTGTGTACACGCCAGAACTTGATGGTAATCCCGATCAAGAACCAGATACCGTCCAACTTTCTGACTTGATCCTCAACTCGAAAGCATTGGTCGTCTGCGCCCCTGAATACAACGGCGTTATGCCCCCAGCACTCAACAACACTATTGCGTGGCTCTCGGTTCAAAGTGATGATTTCCGTCGACTCTTCAACAATCGTACTGTGTTGCTTGCAACCCACAGTGGAGGCGGCGGTGCACATTGTCTCATGGCTATGCGTCATCAGTTTTCGTTCCTTGGAAGCAATGTAATAGGCCGTACAATGAACTTGAACAAATCCAAACCATTCTCCCAAGAAACAATGAATGATCTCGTAAGTCGAGTTTTGCAATGAAGAAGCATACCACTGACGAAGGTTTGGATGGCCAACGGTTATGAATAAGATGCGACACCGCAGGGATATTGGCTCGTGTGGTGTAGCCAGGTCCATCATCGCGGGTTTTCATCCCGCTGACCCGGGTTCGAATCCCGGCACGAGCACCTGGATTTGTTTTCCAAATAAATTCGAACGCTATGTATAGATACTGTATCGCATAAACCTATCATAACGGGTATGTCTATGCTTTCACAGATGCAATTTAACGTACAATACGAAGAGGCTCTTGAGTTGCCTGCTGGCGAACTTGTCAATATTTTCGAGCAATTAACGTTCATTCGAATAACTGAGATTATCGATAATTCGCCAGTTCTGTTGTTTAAAGCCACGTTTTTGAAAGGGTTTAATCAAAAAAATCTCAATAATATTCCTTCTGTTGAAGTCCAAGATATTCACTTTGCAGAAGGGGCCGAACTCCTCTTTTCAGCACGAATGACAGGACCGATTGCAAAATTGATTGTTTCGCAAAAGGATGCTTGGCCAATTGCTCCAATCATTATCGAGAAGAAACAACTTGTTCTCTCGATGCAAGGTACACCTTCTGGCCTCTCAACCTTTCGGAAAAAGGTCGTTTCGTTATTGGGATCTCGGTTCAAGATGACAGTCAATCGTTCCTATCAAGGAGAATGGTTGACTGCTCCGACCATGTCTCCCCGCCGTAAACAAGTGCTAGAGACAGCCATCAATATGGGATATTATGATCATCCACGTCAATGCAAACAACAAGATATTGCGATGCGCATGGGACGTAAGCAAGGGACGATTGCTGAGCATCTTCTTCTTGCGGAAGGAAACATTCTGAAAGCATGGTTTGACCAATCAAGAATCTCAGAATAACATTCCGAATAGAGCTGCAGCTGCAAAGATGAAGATGGCGCCAGAGAGGCAACGAATCATGATGGTGCCTTTGCGCTCATCGCGAAGTGTCTCCATCAGTTGATGACCTGTAAAGGTCCACACGATCATGGAGAGCAATCCTGCAGTGGTCGTAATGGATGTAATCAGGAGAATACCCGTCAAGCCACCTCCAAATCCATCCAAGAATTGAATCATCATCACCGAGACAAAGGCCCATTCCTTTCCGTTAATGAATTGCAAAGCGATACCATGTCGAAAATCTAACTTTTTTATCTCTTGATCAACTGATAACCGTTCGATAGGTAGCCGAAGAATGATGATGCCAAGGGCGACAAAGAACAGAATGCCAAACCATTCAAGGAGTGAGAAGAACACCGAATCGTCATCGATTCGTTCGATGACAGAACCAATGATGAGGTGGACCGAAATGAAACCAATGACCATCCCAATAAGCAGGGAGATGTTGCTACGCGCACCGTGAACGGCTGAATGAGAGATTGCAGTAATGTTGTTTGGGCCTGGCGTGAATATGCCAACTGCCAAGATGGTCAAGAGTCCAACCAGTGCGTCGTATTCTATGTCCATCTCTCCACCTCTAAGCAGTTTTCAAATCGGATGAATTCTGCTTCGTAAACCACCATCCTACCGCACCAAGAAGGACGATGAGCACAACAGCCATAATCAACTCATGATCGAGCAACCAGTTTGCAGCATCCATTGCTGTATCTCCATAGAGATAGATGAGAACTGCCTCCATTCCAAATCGAAGACCACGGCCAAAGATTCCCGCAAGTACAAATGGACGTATCTTCATATCACTTGCTCCAGCGATCCATCCAAACACTTTGTAGGGCAGTGGAGAAACGGCTGCGATGAACATCCCCCAGACACCATACCGTTCGAACAAATGCTCCAACCGCTCTCGATGATGTGGTTTTCCAAAACGGTCGAGTAATTTCGTTCCATAGCGTTTTCCAAGAGCATGTCCAACCA
>JASLVI010000013.1 GCA_030741455.1 Candidatus Poseidoniaceae archaeon
GGATTGTGTACGTCAACGTACTCATCATCAACAATAATCTGTATTGGTTGCCCACCATTTCCTTCTACATCAAGGACATTGAGGTATTGTATGTCCTGATAAAACGAACCTTCAGCAGTAAGTTGCATCAACATTTCAAGACGCTTGTAAAGAGAGTAGGGGATTTGTTCACCCATCGCACTTTCTGCATCTTCGAGACAAATTTTACACGGCCCATGGGGACGTTTTCGCTCACGTGCGATACGCTGCGGTACTTCCAGACGGTGCCCACAAGCCATGCATGTGTAGAGTGCTCGCTTAAGATAACCAAGACGAGGACCAACGTCCTTTACTTTGACGATTAGACTGACAATTTCGCCTCTGTTCCGCATACGTAATTCAGAAACTTTCTTGATTTTTTGATTTGGAAAGTTCAACGGTCGAAGAACACACCGAACATCGGTATGCTCTGAACTCATTGATCGAAGCACTTCGTTTCCTCGTTCAACGGTTTCTTCTGGGTATTCATTGAATCGTAGGCTCAGCAAATCGTCGGCATCGATATCGGCAAAATCGACATAAAACGAGAAAATTGGTTGTTCTGCACTTGTCAACATCTTGAGGGCTTCAAAATCATTCTTATGTTCACGCTGAAACAGTTGCCTCCAATGGTTCAACGTATCTGCAAGTTCGCTGGGTGGACCCGGAATATGACGTTCATCTGACATGGAAATTCTCCTCTCCTGAGACGGCTTGTAAAGATTACTCTGAATCCTTGTTTGCGTCAGAAAATTCTTAGCGGCTCAAAGCCAATATTCATGAATCGTTTCTCTCTCGCAGACACGATAGAGATGTCCACAATCGTCGTATTGGTCAAGCAAGTCCCAGATACCAACGCAAAAATCGCCGTTCAAGGAGGCCGCGTAGATCTTTCAACAGTCAAAATGGAAATGAGTCCATATGATGGATTTGCAATCGAAACAGCACTCCGTCACAAAGAAGCAACAGGTGGTACCGTCACAGCATTGACAGTCGGAGCGGCAGGAACTGAAAAGATCCTGAAAGACGCAAAGGCGATGGGTGTTGACAACATCGTACGTGTTTGGGATGACGCATGGTCTGAACTTGACTCCAATGCGCTTCAATCTGTACTCAAGGAGTCCATCGAATCACTTGGGGCTCATGCCGTCTACTGTGGAAAATCCGCGGCTGACACGGGCGCAGGTTCCACCGGACCTGGACTTGCAGAGCGACTTGGATGGGCAAATGCTTCGAACATTATTAATGCTGAATTTGGCGATGCAGTGACTGTATCGATGCCTGTCGAGGCAGGTGTTGCAAAAATCTCTGTCCCACTACCAGCCGTCATCTCTTGCGACAAAGGTGACTTCAAACCACGAAAGGCAAACGTGAAGGGAATCATGATGGCAAAGAAGGCCAAAGTCGAGCTCCTAACAGCGAATGCACCTGCTTCAAGTGTTGTCGTGGCACATCATTCGATGCCAGCAGCTAAGCCTGCTGGTAAGACCTACGAAGGTGGGTCAAGTGCTTCTGAGGTTGTTCAATTGCTTCGAGATGAAGCCAATGTACTATGAGGTGATAAAATGACAGACAAAATCGTAATTGCAGAACTAACAAAAGGAACGATCAACCCATCTACTGCAGAACTCGTTGCTGCTGCCCAAGCCATGGGTGGTAATGTGACCGTCGTCGTCCCATGTACGGATGCATCGATGGCTAATCAAGTCGCATCCTACGATGGTGTATCAAAGGTCATCGCCGTAAAATCGGATGTGTTTGCAGGAAATGACAGCAGTGGTTGGGCAAGCGCTCTTGATGGTGCGATGCCTCAGGGGACTGTACTCTTCCTTGCAACTTCACGAAGTAAGGACGTTGCTTCCCGTCTTGCATCTCGCCGAGGACTCTCTGTGGTCCAAGATGTTGTTTCAATTGAAGGCAACAATCTCACCTCTCCAATCTATTCCGGAAAAGCAAATCAAACTGTCACTGTCAATGGTGACGCCGTTGTTTCTGTTCGTGCCAACGTCTTTTCTGGTGTCGGTTCAGGTTCATCGAACGATGTCTCCGTTGTTGATGCATCAGGTGATGTGAAGACAGCCGTGCAAGAAATCATGCAACGAGCAAGTGCTCGACTGGATGTTTCCGAAGCAAACATCATCATTTCAGGTGGTCGAGGCATGGGATCTCCTGCTAATTTCACGCATCTAGAAGCTGTAGCAGATACAATCGGTGCTGCCGTTGGCGCATCTCGAGCGGCTGTTGATACCTGGGAAGAAATCCCTCACTCGATGCAAGTTGGACAAACTGGAAAGACTGTAAATCCAAATCTCTACATTGCAGTTGGTATTTCTGGTGCGATTCAACACCTTGCAGGCATGCGTTCCTCAAAGTACATCGTTGCAATCAACAAGGATGCAGATGCACCTATCTTCCAACATGCAGATTATGGAATTGTAGCAACATGGGAGGAAACACTACCTGTTTTCCAGGATGCTCTGTCCAATCTACTTGGTTAAGCGTATTTTCCGAAGGTGTAGACGCCTGACTCTCCCGCGCCATCACCAACAAAAGGATTTGTTGCTTTCTCATGTCCAATCGTCGTAAGTGGTCCATGGCCAGGATGGACAATTGTCGTAGGGTCGAGAGGCCACAACTTTGTTCGAATACTGTTTGATAGAACATTGAAATCTCCTCCAGTGTTTTCTAAATCTGTGCGTCCAACTGAACCAGCAAACAGTGTATCGCCAACGAACAAGTGATCTGCATCACCTTCGACCATTAATCGAAGACAACATCCACCGAGCGTATGGCCAGGTGTGTGAAGGATTTCAAAGTGGAGTGATCCAAGCGATAGAACCTGATTATCGGCTATTTCATGATCAGCAACAGCAGGCTCTGGTAAAGCAATTCCATATCGAACTGCAGCCTTTTTCGCGAGTGTCTGCAAGAATGTATCATCTGGATGTAAGTACCAATTAACATCGAAGTGTTGTTTCAATGTCGGAATATGTCCACTATGATCAAAGTGAGCATGGGTGTTGAGGAGTGCAACAACCTTACGCTGAATTTGCTTTGTAGCATCTTCAGAGTGTGTTGACCAATGAGGGCCAGTGCCTTGGCAAGCATCGATCCAATCAATGAGCCGTTGTGGTTCATCACCACCATCGATGATGACAGTGTCACCTGTAGCAACATCGGTAACAACGGAGCACCGCATCTGTAATGGACCAACCAAGAAGTTCTCAATCAATGGATTTGAGACGCCCATGCAATGCCCAGCGACTTCTCCTTCATGAGGCTGAGGATTCAATCGTAATCTGAACCGAGTCCGTAGTCATACTTCCATCAACATCAAACACACGGAGTTCAAACTGATGCACGCCTGTGGAGAGTTTGACCTTCAGCTTTGCTTCGGTCGAGATCTCACGCCCAGATGAATCCAACCACGACCATGCTTCGATTCGACCCTGAGGGTCTGCTGATTGCGTTCCATCAAGCGTGATTACGGCGCTCCCTGTATTGCTTGAAACAACTTGGTTTTCACCTGCATAGGCTTCAGGTGAGATTAATTCCTTGGCATCATCATGAAGAAACTGAAGCAATTCATCGATGTCCTCTTCAGATGCTTCAACGGATGTTACTCCGAGATCTTCCTGCATAGCCGCTGAGAGAGAATCAACTCCAACATCGAATTCATTTTGATTATTTTCAAGCGCTTTTTGCTCCTCATCCGAAAGAAGATTTGTGAAATCATCCACGTTTCTATAGACCACTTCTGGATCGGTTTCTACTTCAATAACGTCTTCTTCAAACCAACCTTGAAGGAAGGAAGTGTCGACGTCGACTTTCTCTTGATTCAAATTGCAAACACCAACAGGTTCTGCCCCAGTCCAGTCATTTTGATCTTCTCCGAAGAAAGCCATTCGCCCCGAATCATCGACTTGTATGCCTTCAACCATTCCTTTGTGTTCAATCTGCCAAGACACTTCATTCGTTCCAAGATCCCATCCATAAATGTAGAACCATGTTCCGACTAAGACAGTATTGTCAACGACTTGCAACGATCGAATAGGATATGGGAATGAGGTAATGACTTCAGGATGATTGTCTTTGACCAATACGAGATCGCCATTATCCAGTCCAAGAACATGAATGCTACCTTGAGTACTGGATGCTTTGACACGTCCTTTGATTTCCTCTCTTGAAACCATCAAATCGTTTTGATAGATTTCAAGTTCGAGTGCTTCCTCATCACCAGGAACAAGTGCATGCCCTTCACGAGCTACGTACCATGAGCCGCCGATACTCGGGCCTACTGCTACAATATCTTCGCCAATATCGCCGCGTAGCTGTCGACGAAAGACCGGATTGAGATTTTCATCAGTGCGCATGACCGTTTGGTCTTCCATGATCAAGAGGGCACCATTCGAATCGTTCGAGGCGGAACGAACTTCTCGTTGGGACGTAGGGTATTCTTGTCCATCCAAGGTGAATTGGCGCAAAGTCCCAATTCCATCGAGTGCAAGGATTTGCTTACCAACAATCAGTTGAGCACCTCCTGCATCAAATTCCGAAGTCCATACCTCTTCAGCATCCATTGAATAAACATGCAATCCATTTGTTTCATCGAGAATGACAATCTTGTTTGCACTCCAAGCAACATCGATAATCTTTGAATTGACATTGATTTTTGCAACAATGTCGTTTGACTCGCTATTGAGATCAACACATTGGACCAAACCGTCGCCATTACCAATCAAAAGATTGCCCGAAGTGGGATGCATAGCAATGGCTGTGACACTTGAAGTCTGATGAAGTGCATCGATAACAGGAAGTGTTGCGACCATGTTCTTCACAAGCATTGTTCAGTTATATGCTCATGTGTCATACGTTCAACCGATTTGTTACACATATGTTACAAAAGAATATTTTATCACGCAATTTAGCAGCGTTCATGCGAGTTTGGTTTGTGACCATTGTTTTCCTTGCCATGGCTATGTCTCCGCTTGTGAATCATCCTACTGAATTGGAAGACATGCACAAGCAAATACAGTCATCCAGCCCCATCCAAACAACGCTCTCATCGACTTCTGGATGGATCACCGGTGGTGAAGAAATTACCATTACTGGGAGCGGCTTTTCGAACCTTCGTGACACAAATGTAACGTATGATGGTATCAATCATCAATGGACGAAATCTACGGCAGATTTCGGGAATGAAGCAGGGCATGAAAATGCGATGGCAATTGACTCAAATGGTCATGTGCACATCGTCCATGCTAGTGGCGATGGCTACGCATTCACCCACAGTGTCTACGATGGCTCTTCTTGGACGCCCACCGCCATCAAAAATTGCGAAGGAAGTTATTGTTGGGGTACACACATGGTCATTGATGACAACGATGAACTTCATGCTGCCTATTCGACAAATACAGGTATTATAGTGTACATGCATTATGATGGGTCTTCATGGTCTTGGTCACAAGTCACTACGGGCGCAAAGGTAGGCCCGGTAGGCATCGCTCTCGATTCAAATAACCATCCTCACATCTCTTTTACCGGCTATCACCAGTACTGCGGCAATGGTCTCCGACTTGCATCGTTTGATGGGTCAGCATGGACGACCAATGTCATTGATTCAGGCGGCAATAAGGGATGTGATTCTGCACTTCTCATTGATAGCAATGATAATGCCTACATTGCATATCAAGATCGAGACCAATCGAAATTGAAATTTACAACGAACAAAAGTGGTTCTTGGATTGCCTATGCACCAGAGACTGGAGGATACAACATCGCCTATCCGGGCTATTACAGCTCGCTAGTCATGGATGACCAAGGCAAATTCCACATTGCGCATTATGACAGTCATAACGACGATTTGCACTACTCAACAGGCGTACCAAACGGAGCATGGAATACCGACGTGGTTGATTCATCAGGAGATACTGGCAGAAACCCTTCCATTGCCATTGATGCAGCAGGCGATCCGCACATTGTTTATCGGTCATGGAACGGTTGGAAATTGAAGTATGCCACACTGAATCCATCATCGCCAGATTGGCAGGTCAGTACCATTGAGACGGGTACTGTAGGCAAAGGAACAGGAGAATCAAATTCGATCATTATTGATGATGGTACGATACACGTCGCCTATACCGACGAGACAAATGGTGTGCTCCGCTACGCAACAAAATCAACCGGTGTGACTGTAACAAATGAAATTACAGTCAAGTTTGGTCAACTTGGTTCGGTTACAGCTGATGTTATTGACGATGAAACGATTCGGTTTACGACACCTGCAGTTGCAAATCCTGGAAATGTTACAGTCTCGCTCATTGACCACGAAGGAGTCGAGCATCAACTTTCCTCAACGTTCGAGTTCATCGATCAGAATGACGTGGATGGTGATGGGGTTCCAAACGCAAACGACGATTGCCAAGAAGTCGCAGGAACTTCAACACAAGACGTAAACGGCTGTCCAGATGATGATGGTGATGGTTACAGCAACACTGGCGATGCCTTCCCGAACGATGCGAATGAATGGATGGACAGTGATGGCGATGGTGTAGGGGATAATGGCGATGCCTTCCCGAACGACGCAACCGAAACAGCCGATTCAGACGGAGATGGTGTAGGTGACAATGCTGACGCTTTCCCTACGAACCCCTTTGAGCAATTGGATTCGGACGGGGATGGAGTAGGTGATAATGCCGATGAATACCCCAACGATGCAACAGAAACCAAGGATACAGATGGCGATGGTGTTGGTGATAACGCCGATATGTTCCCGACGAATGCCTTTGAACAATTTGATTCCGATGGCGATGGTTTTGGAGACAATACTGATGCATTCCCGAACGATGGTTCAGAATCTGCAGATTCGGATGGCGATGGCGTAGGAGATAATGCCGATGCCTTCCCGAATGATGGTACGGAAAGTGTTGATTCAGATGGCGACGGTGTAGGAGACAATTCTGATGCCTTCCCGAATGATGGTAACCGTTCAGCAGACGCTGATGGCGATGGAGTAGATGACACAATGGACGTTTGTCCAAATAGTTCTGAAACGGATATGGTCGATGAGGCTGGTTGTCGAATTGAAGTTGATTCTGATGGCGATGGTGTCGAAGACATCTACGATCAGTGTCCAGAAGTAAATGCATCCGCTCTCGATCTAAATGGAGATGGATGTTTCGACGATACTGACGGTGATGGAATCCTCGATTCCGAGGATGAATGTCCTTCGACGGCATTGGGACAAGGTGTTTCTGAAGTTGGCTGCAGTGATGCACAATTGGAATTGCTTGATAGTGATTCAGACGGTGTATCTGACCTTGACGACACCTGCCCTGGAACAACTCCAGAAACAGTTGTCGATGCTTTTGGTTGTGAGATTGTAGAGTCAGAAGAAGATAACGAACCAACCTCAGGATTCGAGTCTTTCTTTTCTGGTGAAAGTGATACGGTTACAACAACGCTCGGTGTAAGTGCCGTTTTGCTTGCCTTGTTTACCTTGCTTCAGACGAACGTAGCAGCAGCTCTTCTTCCTGATGCATTCAGATGGGTGCAAGTCTTGCGAAAGAATTCAAAATTGACGAAAGAAGAGCAAAATGAGTTGACATACTTACAATCCATTGTCCAAGCTTACTACGACAATCCACAGGAACTTGTTGATGAACTCAATCAACTGAAAGGCGACCTTACTGGTCGATATACCAACAATGAGATCAAGAAACAAACCCGTGAGAAACTCTTCACATTGATCGAGGATCTTCTTGTCTCCTCTCCTCGCGAATTGTACCAAATCGCTCACAATGATGCTTACTTCGGATTAGCAGGTTCAATCGATTCAAAAGATCGTACGAAACTCCTCAATGAAAAGTTAGCGATGAGCGATGAAGCAGGATCAACTGTATCCTCTCAAGTCTTCCATCCTGCTCAACAAACAGTTGTGGATGAACCTCCAATCGATGCAGTTGGTGCAGTGAATGATGATGGATATGAATGGCTTGAATGGCCTGAAAGCAGTGGCGATTGGTGGTATCGAAGTGCATACACTGATGCACTTTGGCAGAGATGGGAATCATAAACGAATTTCAAATCAATCAATTTTGATGATTGTGCATGTCGATGCCTTGTTCATCTTCAGCGAGTTTCTCTTGCTTTGAAGCATCATTGCGTTCAGCTTGCAGTCGATCGAGATAGGCTTGATCGATATCACCAGTCACATATTTTCCATTGAAACATGAACTATCGAATCCATCGATATTGGTCTCTTTGTGGCCAGTGACCTCTTCCAAATCATCGAGCCGTTGATAGAAGAGTTTGTCCGATTTGATGGTGATGTTGATTTCTTCGATGGATTTTCCATTTGCAATGAATTCATCGACAGCAGGCATATCGATTCCATACACGTTTGGATGACGTACAGGAGGCGCTGCAGATGCGAAGTAGACCTTACTTGCACCGACTTCACGAGCCATCTCGATGATTTGTGCACTCGTTGTTCCACGTACGATTGAATCGTCGACAAGAAGGACGTTCTTGCCCTCAAATTCTCGAGGAATAGCGTTGAGTTTTCTTCGAACAGACTTCATTCGCATCTCCTGCCCGGGCATGATGAAGGTCCGGCCAACGTATCGGTTCTTGACGAATCCTTCACGGTACGGTACGTTGAGGGAACTCGCCATTTGAAGAGCAGAAATACGACCAGAATCTGGGACCGGTATGACTGCATCGATATCATGATCTGGCCAATCCTCAATAATACGCTCTGCAAGACGTTTACCTTGATTCAATCGTGCCTGATAGACAGATATCCCATCGATGGTTGAATCAGGTCGAGCGAAGTAAACGTGTTCAAAGATGCATGGAGTGAATGCTTTCTTTTCTGCACATTGCTTTGCAAACAAATGGCCGGATGTAGAGATGAAGATTGCTTCACCAGGTTGGACGTCTGCTACGACTTCAAACCCGAGAGCTGTTATAGCAACAGACTCACTTGCTACGACCCATTCAGTCCCTCCTTCGTATTCTCGCTTTCCATAGATAAGTGGGCGAATACCATTCGGGTCTCTGAATGCAAAGAGGCCATAGCCATTGACGAGACCAACGCATGCATATCCTCCTCGAACGGTTTGATTGACATTTTTGACTGCTTCGAAAAAGGAATCAACATCGAGGAATGGTTCGCCTCCAATGCTCATCTGATCGCCGAGTAGGTCGAGTTGAACAGCAAGATGGTTCAACAAGACTTCTGAATCACTCGTTGTGTTGACATGTCGGCGATGTTCGGTAATTAGTTGATGAGCAATTTCTTTGTTATTTGTGAGATTGCCATTATGAGCAAGTGCAAGTCCATAGGGCGAGTTCACATAGAACGGTTGAGCTTCAGCCGTCGAGGATGAACCTGCGGTTGGATAGCGAACGTGACCTATGCCAATGTGCCCAAGCAACTTCTGCATGTGGCGCTTGTAGAAGACATCAGAAACCAATCCATTCCCTTTGCGGAGATTGAATTTCTCATTCATCTCCGTCATGATGCCTGCAGCATCTTGACCTCGATGTTGTAGAACAGTGAGCCCATCATACAAGGCTTGGTTCACGTTTGAACCAAGTCGCCCAACGATGCCAATAATGCCGCACATGTGAGTCCCTTAGTTGCGGACAGTCGCGCCGCCTTTGTATTCCTTCCCCCTAATTTGCTTAGGCCTTAGGTCGGTGGGATTTCTTGTTCCAGCTGTAGGAGCGCATTCGAGCAGTCTTGCCGTATCCACAAGAAGCGCAGACGCTCTTTTGCTTGTGGTATGCGTTCCGTCCACAGCGTCGGCAGCGGATGTGTGTTGTCTTTTGTCGACGACCCATGGATGGTGTACCCTTTGACATATGCTCACCTCGATGTCAACGCCACCTGACTCCTCCTTATGAAGTCAACGATAGGGAATAAGTGATTCGAATCTTAGGTTTGTGTCCTATCTTTCGATTCGAGATTAACAAATGAAAGCAAAATCATGATGCTTACAGCGATGATAATCGCAAGACTGGTAACAATAAAGTGGATGACATTGTAAAGGATCTGTGCTCGTTGCGATCCATTTTCTTCCATCAGGAATCCGCCTTGGCTTGTTAAGAGAAGCGTTGCAAGAACTCCCAAAATGGCGGCATAGGTCATAGAAATCCAAGGTGCAGAAGGCTCTCTCCTACTCTTCGAATACTGGAACATATTAACCACAAGGAACACGGATGCAACAGTATAGGATGTCAGGAATGCATTCACGAATCGTGTTAGACCCTGTTCTGTATCATAGGTTGAATTTCCTTTGAGGAGAACAACGAGTATCGTCGGTAGTAAGAAGATAAGACCTGCGATAATCATGTTACGTGGCTGAACGCGCTTATTCATCTTCACCACCTCCTATGTTTTGTTGAACAATTTCAGAGGCTCTCTTGAGTTGCTCCTGGCTTGGAGGAGGGAGTCGCTCAAGGCTCGGTCGTTTCCGTTCAAATTGCCAAATCGTAAGTCCAAAGACGAGGATTGTTAATCCGATTCCAGATACAAACCCAAGAATGTCACTCCCTGCAAGAAGGACTGAGTTGTGAAATTCGTCAGCAGTTGTCGTTGAACCATCGATGAAGATACTCAAGAGAAGGAGCATGAGTGAAAATCCACCTGTCATGTATAATATTCGAGATATGTGATTGATCCGTTCGCCGATGAGTGTTACGAAATAGCCACCAGCGAGTAGGAAACTGCTCATTGCAAGAAGGAATGTTGGTCGGAAAATCATCCAAAACCGATTTGATTCACCTTCCCAGGAGGTCGATGGAATAAGTGATGCATCATTCCAATGCATGGATTCGAATAATGCAAATCCAAGCAGAAACATCAAGAGGCCAAGAGGTCGAAATTTTGCAGAGAATTTTCGGACGGGGATGTCGCCTGAAAATAAGGCGATGTAAAGGCCAACAATCATCAATAACAATGCGGGTAGAATACTAACAAAGAGTGCACTTGAAGCCGCTGAAGGTGATGAGGGAACCGTCATGAATGAAAATGCAAAGAAAACCAATCCGATCGTTCCGAGAATTTGCCCCACCTTTTGCGCTGACCGATCTTTTCTGAATTGAAGCCCAAGCGATAAAAACACAAGGCCGAGAGGGGCCCACAGCAAGAGTGCGACCTCAACATCATTTTCCATTGCCTCACTTTCATCGGGCTCGACTTATCAATATCGCTGCAATTCTGCTTTCGGTTCGGCTTTTTTTAACCGAGTTATGGGACGACAGCAATAAATACCCGTCGATGGTCGCCAAACTGTTCAGGTGAAGACCATGGTCAAGATGCCACGTCAAATCAAGCGCTACAGCCCGTCTGCTGGTAAGCACACGCTCCACACTGTTGAGCGTGTCAAGAAAAAGCGAGCCTCTGAACTTCGCTGGGGTCAGCGACGGTTCCGAAAAGTGATGCGAGGATATCGTGGTTTTCCACGTCCAAAGCCTGATGGCCGTGAAAAGCCAACCAAGCGTGTTAACATTCTTTACCGTTGCACTGAAACGGGTAAGGCTCACTATGCTCCATGCAAGCGAGCCAAGAAATTCGAACTCGTAGATCGATGAGGTGAGAAAAATGGTAGGCCAATTTATGAAAGTTTCATGCAAAGATTGCGGTAATGAAACCGTGATTTTCTCCCGTGCAACCACCGTCATCTCGTGTGCCGTTTGTGGTGCAACACTCACAAACCCATCCGGCGGAAAAGCCAATCTCGTTGGCTGCACTGTTCTCGAGACATTGGAATGAGGAGGCTGAGCCTCCATGTCCAACAACGACCTCATCTATCCAGAAGAGGGCGAACTTGTTGTCGTCACTGTCTACAGTGTGAAACAGAATGGAGCTGATGTTTCCCTCGATGAATACGAGGATGTCAAAGGGTTCATTTTCATCGGCGAAATTGCAAGTGGTTGGATCAAGAATATTCGTCGATTCGTTCGAGAAGGGCAACGTTTAGTTTGCAAGGTTATGCCAAGTCGTCGAGATGGAAGTTCACTCAAACTTTCCCTCAAGTCTGTATCGGAAGAGCGTCGTCGTGATCGTCTCCAACAATGGAAGAATGAGCAACGTGCGGTTCAGTTGTTCAAGGTCCTCTCCGAATCCCAAAAATGGGACGAGGATTTCGCAAACGAACTTCAAGTTGAATTGACGGAAGTGTTTGAAACACTGTATGGCGCCTTTGAGGAAGCCGCAATGCATGAAGGCTCAATTGTCGATGCTGGCTTTGAAGGCGATTGGATACAACCCTTCATTGAATTGTCAGTAGAAAACATCATACCTCCATTTGTCGAAATTCGTGGAATCTTGACACTAAAGGTCCAAACTTCAAACGGTGTGGAAACAATTCGTGACGCACTGGTTGCTGCTGAGAAGCTCTCATCACCAAATGATGAGATTGAAGTTCATTGCTTCTATGATGGAGCGCCTGAATACAGGATTGAACTACGCGCACCGGATTTCAAGACTGCAGAGGATACGTGGAGAGATTCAATCAAAGCAGTCGTATCTGTCATCGAGGCCGCTGGCGGAACAGCTGATTCGTACCGTGAGTGATTCAAATGCCTCGCCAACTACTTCAGCAATGTATTGACTGTGGAGCATGGTGTCTTGAGACAACATGTCCAGAATGCGGAGGGAAGGCTCAGGCGGCAGCACCATTGAAGTGGTCCCCAGAAGATCATCGTGCGAATGTTCGTCGTCAACTTAACGATGTAGAATCTCCTGAATGGGCGCAAAAAATCCCCACGCTCCCCTCACTTGACAAAATGCGTGCGGACATGCAAGAACAAGAAGAAGAATGAGCAGAATTGCCGCTCTTCTTTGTCAAACATTATACCCCTTAATGGAAGGGTTAGAGATTCATGACGCTTCTTGTTGATGTTTTGGAAGAACATGGTCTTGATTCAATCGATTTTGTTCTCTTCGCATTGCCTGGTGTTGGAGATGTCGGTAAGAACGCTGTTGAACTCTTGAATGAGGCGAATGATGCACGAACAGTTGCACGATTTATTCATCCAGGCTTGACACCTTTAGCACGATTGGATGAGGATGGATTGCTTGCACCACCTCATCTTACTGCAAAACGAATCGAAGCAGAAAACGGTACATCGATTCTTGCCATAACCGGAAGAGGTCAACCGAGTGAATCCTTTCAGCAACACGATTTTACTACGCAATTACTCAAGTATCTGTCAAAGGCAGGGATGAAAGAAATCATCGTGTTAGCAGGTCTGATGTCCACGCCTGAAATCAAGGAGGCATTTGCAGTCGCAACCACTTCTCCTCATCGTGTTCATTTGGAAGAACGAGGAGTTGATGTTCGCAGAGATCAACCTTCTGGAGGCGCTATTGGCATGTCTGCTCTTATGGCTTCCCTTGCACCGTTATTTGGCCTAAAATCGGTATGTGCAATGGCAACGACTGTTGGGGCCAGTGGCGATGTTCATGCATCAATACGTCTCTTAGAATTTGTTTCAAAAGGATGGAATTTGAATATTCAATTGCCGAAGGATGCAACATCATCTCTACTTGCAAAACTGAATGAACTGGCTCCAAATGCAAATACAGACCACGTTCGCGAATTGATGGAAGAACCTGATGCATTCTACATTTAGGCGCCGAGAGAGGGATTTGAACCCCCGCGTCCAAGGGACAGTGGATTTCGAATCCACCGCAATACCGGGCTATGCGATCTCGGCTTGGTTGCTGCCTGTGCGCCACCGTCATAAGCGTGATGCTTCACAGGCTAGTTCATGCAAGTAGCATTTCATGGACGAGATCATAATTGCAGCATTGAAGTGGAAGTAGGCATTACAATCCGTCAAGCGCTTGAAACAGCAAACATACTTCCCTCTACAGTGGTTGTGAGTTTTGATGATCGAATTCTTCCGCACAACACAGTACTTCAGGACGATGTCAAACTTCTTGTTACGACCGTTTCTTCTGGTGGTTAATCGTGAAGAATGTGCAGGCGTGAAACACGGTACATTTCCCCACGTTCCAGAGCGGCCCATCCATCGATGCCGATGTTGGTGATAACGACCTTATCGCCAGGCTCCAGCATATCGTATTGAGGTCCCCAATCAGCTTGCCAGCCTTCAACTTTAATCGAACCATTCTCGTCCATAATCATGAGACCTTTCCGACACCAATCACCGCGAGCAGATGCGCCTCTTTTCTCTGTTCTATAGACAACAGTTCCCACAATATCCCAACGAGCGCGAGGCGACTGTAACGAGATTTCTTCATCACCTTCGTTCAATCGAACAATACGTGCAAATGGATCGACTTTGAGCACGAGGGCGCCCTTGTAATTGATCTGGAAAAAGGCATTCTCAACACATACCAAATCGCCCTTCTTCAAATCATCAGGGACCGTGGGTCCGCCGTCCTTGTATTCTGAGGCCTTGATTTGCACATCTGCGAAGGCCGAATTCCCCTCTGCGATGGTGATCCTCTTTCGAGGGCCATTGATCACAGCATGAACTCGACCTGTGACGGTATGACGAGTTATTAATTCGTTTAACGGGGTACCTGTTGTTTCGGTAGAAAGACCGGGTAAATGGAACGAACCGCCACTCGGATGCTCTCCCTTCCACTCCCCATTCGGACAAATATGGGACCAATCGCATCGTTGGCACCGCGTTGTTTCAGGTACTTCCTCAGATGCAACGCCTCCAGGCCCAAACGAACGCATTGGAGCAGGGTTTGGAGGGCATCGTTCAATGGAAGGGGTCTCTTCTCGTAATTCAGACCATAATCCTCGCAGTTCATTGCCTAGAATTGTTAGTTCATCCTCATTTGGAACATCAATTTGTTTCTTGGCATCGGCTGCAAGGTACCATATTTCAAGGTCATCAACGGTTTCGTTGTCATGTGTGCTCCACCACAAGTAGGCGTACATTCGCATCTGCTCCACATAGTCTCCAGAACGATCTGAATTTCCAAGTGAGGCTTTGATGTCGACAATCCTGGTCTGATTGCCCCATCGATAAACAAGGTCATATTCGCCTTGGAACCAGTGCTCTGGATGAACAGCGTTCATCATGAATGGTTTTGCATCGGGATCGACAAACCATGGCCGTGAAATTTCCCATGCCTCGATCCACTTGATATCCTCCGATTGAGCAAGTGGATGCGCTTCAAGCGTGTAGCCGCGTCCATCTGGTGCAGGCCAATGGTGTCGATGACCAGACCTCCACTGTTCAAGTTCTTCATCTTCGATTGTATTGAAACAAGCATCCACTTCCTCCATGTGCATTTTGATACCGTTTGTCACCATTCGAGCACAGCGTTTGATATCAACATCAGCATCCCAATCACCTACCTTTCGATCATGTTTTGCCCATTCAACACGCATGGCTTCCAGACTCACGGCTAAATGCGAAAGTACACGTTTTTCGGCCCAGCTATGAAGCGCTGCTTTGTCCGTTGGCCATTTTGACTCAGGAAGCAAAAGCAACTGGTCTGCAGGCCACTTTTTGTCATAATTTCGGTCTGGGCGCCCCTCTTCATCAAGCGGTGTTGAAACATAGATGTCTTCTGGAGCGGCGGCAACAATGAGCGTAGGTGCTTCTTTGAGTGTTTTACAAATAGCCTCCTCAACAGCTCGTCCAACGAAGAGAATTGGAATCTGGGGCATGACAAATCGTCGTACCTTTTCATAATACCAAAGGCGAGGACATGCCTTCCATGTGTTCACCTGGCTTGCTGACAGACGATTGTATTGGCCTATGAAATCGTCGTCTGGATTTGGTAATCTAACAGGCATAAGTAAACCACTGAAACCGACCCCTCAAATAGTCTTGGATGGGAAGGTTGGACTCGGTAATTCTATTCGCGTCTTTCGAACATCGATTCGTAGTTGGACCAGGCCAGCACGCCAACCCAATTCCGCCCCAATCAAACGGATGTGTTCTCCTGGTTGTAAGCCGAGCAAACGATCGTTGATCGCTGAACCAAACGCAACGACCTCGACAACATGGCTACCGTCCCATAGGTGGAAGGCCAACATCGACCATGGTCGCCCATCAAGTCGCTTACCATTTTGCTGTCGAATTGAAAGAACAAGACCCTCGACGTTGGCTCGAGTTCTAAGCAACCCGATACGAGTGCTACTGGCCATTTCCGCTGATTGCGTATTGATGATTGAATGCGCATCAACATAGAGTCGAGGTTGGTCTCGCCAAACACCAGGTAATGCATTTTGAATCACGACCTTTGTTTCATCTGAATCATGAAGAGAAGCAAAGGATCCGGGTTCAGCCTCTTCGATAGCAATTGTTGCCTCTCCTGCCTTCAGCATAGCACCGAGTACAGGTTCATTGAAGTGATTCGGCAGTGGGCCCCACTGGGCGATGAGTTCTCCTGAAACATCCACTCGAGATGGAATCTCTGAGAATGGAGAGCAAGGTGATTGGATGTTGATGCCTTGAATCATTTCTGTTCTCGTCTTTTCATTCATGGGGCCTGCAGTATCAAGATTTTCTGAGGAAACGCTGCACCAACCACATCCAGCCCCATCGCCGTTGCAAGCATGAATGTGATCTGAAGTTCCAGAAAATGGGCTTGCAGGTAACTTGGATGCTCCTTCTCCCATGTTCCTCATCGTTTCATTGATGCTACGAAACTCCGCATCCATCAATGTAAGTTCTTCTTCACTTGGCGCATTGTAATCGATTCGCTCTTTACTTGAGAGGTACCAACCTTCCATTGATTGTACATCTCCCTCTTCTTTTGTTCTTGACCAAAGCCATGCATAGAAACGAAGTTGATGTTGAAGACTTTCTGAAAAGGCCGAGCCACTATGGCCTGATTTAATGTCGATGAGACGTACGCTTCCATTCCATCGTAGTACGAGATCAAGTTCGCCAGCAGCCCACCCCTCTGGATGAAACATCCGTTGTGGTTGATGTACTCGTGGATCTTTAAACCAAGGACGAGCAATTTCCCACGCTTCATTCCATTGAATTTCTTCGTTTTGTGCTTGCCATTCAAATGCATGCTCTACAGACCAGTCTCTCGCTTGTAATGATCGAATCTTTTCTGGTACAGGGAAATGTGGCTCGTTGCCCCAAGCAGGTGATGGAATGCGAAATGGAATCGAACCTGAACGGTATGTTTCGAGATACGGGCCTCCATTTTGATTGAAACAGGCTTCAACCTCCTCGAGGAATAGGTCGATGCCGTTTCGGATTTTGGTTTCATAATTTGAAACTTCGACCGTTGACCAATCGGAATCATCACGTTTCCACAAGCGAGCATTCCAATCTGCCTCTCCATCATTCCATGCCTTTTCAGCTTCTTCTTCACAAAGATTGTATGCCCAAGAACGCAAGGTATCAAGGGAATCCATTGGACCTGGGCGATGCATGAGAACGCGACATAACGCATCTTCGATTACAAGGCCGGTGACTTGGCCGATGGATGATGGTGATGAAATACCAACTTTTCGCGTGAGATACCATTGACGTGGACATCGTAGGTATGTTGTTAATCCAGAAGCGGAAAGTCGCGATCGGCTTCGTCCAAGGGGTCCTCCCTTTGGTGGAACGCCGACAGGCATGTCATGTCCTCGTGGTTATGGTCTTTAGAACTCTTGACGCCTTACTTGCTATCGAAGGAATAAAAGTCCCCTATTTCCCGTTGTTCACGGTCTTTCCGACTCTCTGCTTTGTTGATTCTGGGTCGCTTTGAGTCATGGTCTCTTCGGAATGTGACGTTCACGTCGTTCAGGAAACGATTCATGCCATCGCGTAGCGAATAGGGCCCCATTGCTTTTCCATGAACCCCACCCTCGCCTTCAAAGACGAGCAAGGAATCACTGACAATATCAATGAAATAGACGTCGTGATCGATAACAAAGGCAGATTTCTCGTTGGCCTCCATTGTTCGACGGATGGCTTTTGCAGCCTCCATCCGAGCATTGGCATCCAGGTGTGCAGACGGTTCATCGAGAAGATACAAATCGGCTTCACGGCCCAAGCAAACGGCGATGGAAACAGCTTGTCGCTCTCCACCAGACAACTTCTTGACACGCTTCGGAAGAAGTGGTTCGATACCCAAGGCTCGAATGACATTGACGTTGAATTCACCACTTCTCCATCGCATTCCAATTTCACTGTCGAGCCACATTTGTACAGTACAGTCCATATCAACATCGATATGTTGAGGTTTGTACGAAATGGTCGTCCCCTCCGTTACCCAACCAGCATCGTATTCAAGCTCACCTGAAAGGATTTTGATCATGGTCGACTTACCAGTACCATTTGCGCCTACGACTCCAACCACCTCAGAACGGTGAACAGAGCCTTCGTTTGTTGTAAGCTCAAATTGCCCCAAGTTCTTCTTTAATTCACCCCATTGGATGGTAGGGTTGCCAATTTCGGCTCGGCGATCGTAGTGTTTTTGAAATTTAATCGGCTTATCCCGTATTCGGACGTTCTCCTCAGGCAAGTACCCTTCAAGGTACGCATTGATTGCTGTGCGTGTGGAACGAGCAGGCGTGAATACTCCGAACGCACCTTTCTTGCCGTAGACAATGTGAACGAGATCCGCGAGTACATCAAGCACGGCCAGATCGTGTTCGATAACGATAACCCGCTTGGTTTTCGCCAGTTGTTGAATAATTCTAACGATTCTCATTCTCTCATGAATATCAAGATACGATGATGGTTCATCAAAGAAGTACACATCTGCATCGCGAAGTAATGTCGCACATATGGCCATCCGTTGAAGCTCTCCACCGGATAACTGTTGGATCGTTCGAGAGAGTAAATTCTGTATCCCTGTGGCCGTTACCAAATCATCGAACATCTCCCGTTCGTCAACTTTTCGAAGCAATGCTTCAACAGTCCCTTGAACACGTTTTGGTAGTTTGTCGACGTTTTGGGGTTTGAGTGCAACTTTGATTTCCCCCTTCTTCACAGAAACAAAGAAATCACGTAATTCTCCTCGTGGTAGAGTATCGATCACATCGTCCCAGGTTGTTTCATCCGACCTCCAATCTCCTAAATTTGGGATTGAGCGTCCAGACAAGGCATTGAATGCAGTCGACTTACCCATTCCATTCGGGCCAAGAACACCGACAACCGATTCCTTTGTTGGAGTTGGTAATCGAAATAACCTGAATCCATTCAAACTGTATCGATGAATCATATCTGAGTCCAATTCTGTTGGCAGATTTATCACTTTCACAGCATCGCCAGGACAAAGTTTTGCGCGTGTGAAACAAACAGGGCATGCTGTTTCGAGAATTTTCCATTTGCCGTCAGTATACTGGATGCACTCTCCACCGCAAGAACCTGCATACTTTTGCAAGTAATCAAACGCAGGCATATTAGGTTGGCAACGGTCGTCATCAAGAACAACGATACGCATCTTATCTTCCTCGTGTTCCAACAGGCATTAAAATGCCTGCTTTGGTTGTATTTCAAACAAGTCCCTTGAGGTGTTCTGCACCACGCACAACACGGGTTGTCGTCGGTGTTGGGAATTTCATACCAGCCTTGCGGAGCGCATCCTTTGCAGTCAAGTAATTTGCAGCATTACAGTGGATTGAGATGACTCGTTGTCCTCTGCGGACTCGTGCAGCGGTTCCGACATTCTTTCCGAATGCACAGCGCATTCCTTGAGAGACACGATCAGCACCTGCGCCTGTTGCTTGCTTGTTCTCTCTGAGGACATGGTGCGGGTAGGTGTGGACGCGGAGGGCATATCCCTGGGCGCCAGCAGCGTTACGAATCGTGGAGTTTGAGATGACACGGGCTGCTTCAAGAGCGGTGTGTCGGATTTGACAATCGTTGTCAGCTCGAAGTTCAAGAACGACAGGGAATCCTCCTGTCTCCGCAGCACGACGGTTTCCAGAGTGGAAAGCAAGGATACGGTTGTTTGGGACACCACCAATATACTTGCGTCGAGTATATGCAGGTCCCTTGAGACGGCGATACATGGATGCGGGCTTACGTGCCATAATCAGTCCTCCAAGCATCCCTCCGACTCGTGCTCCCTTTATCATCTCTCCGCTATGAAGTCGCCAATCACTTGCATGCAAAATTGGACATATTGATGGGAAGGAACTTAATCATTCAACGCTACCAGAGGTCATGGCGAGTGGCTGGAGGAAGTTACTCGAGGAAGAATCAGAGCACCAATGGCTCGCTATTGGCTTATTTTTTGTCTTCATCATCATCGGGGGTTTCCTCATCGGTGGAACAAGTTCTCTGGAAGGTATGGTCTTAGGGACTGATCCGTCTGATGAATTGGTATTTGAGGAAGGTGAATTCATTCTTGAAATCGATTATCACGAGGATGCATCTTGGAGTCAAGCCCATAGTGCCATTATCAAGACAACCACGGGTTTGAAGATGTATCAGCAAATGGATTCGGACGATGTCGACGACATTTTGCCAGTCAATGACCCGGGCATCGAGAACATCACATTCTTTTCAGCCGATGATGATGGAGCAGTAACATTCTCATCATCACTCAACACCCTTTCTACGTATGTCAATGGGATGATTTCAAACCAAATATTGGAAGATGGTTATGGAAGCGAGTTTGGAATTACGGCTATGGCTCATGATTCGAGTTCACTCCTGAACAATCGCCTCTTAGTGACATCTGAGGATGGCGGATCGGGTCTTCGAGGGTTGAACGGACAAGGCCTTGTTACGACCAGTTCAACGATTCAAAACTCCTTGATTTGGGAGGAGGTCGTGTATCTTACCGATTCAACATTCCTGGTTGCTGGGACATACACCGTCCAGCTTCAATCTCAAAGTCCTGCGTCACCTTCAACCCAGATTGTGCTTGCACATGTGTACTGGGATGGTGATTCAACTGCGCCTCAGGTGATACGTCAATCAATGGGG
>JASLVI010000140.1 GCA_030741455.1 Candidatus Poseidoniaceae archaeon
TCGGATCCGTTCCAGTGTGGCGCCTTCGCAACTGGTGGTCCTCTAAGGATGACAGGATTTTACCCCTACCCCTCGAGTACCCCACACCTCTCCCGGTCCCTAGTCTGGCAGTCTCTGCAGAATTCAACCAGTTAAGCTGGTTGATTTACCCACAGATTTACCAAACAGGCTACGGACGTTTTAGGCCCAATAAAAGCGACGACCACTTGAGCTGCCGGTATTACCGCGGCGGCTGGCACCGGTCTTTCCCAGCCCTTATTCCAAGACCGATTAAAAGTCAAGAAAAGGCTACACATTGTGCAGTCACTTGGAGTTCCCTCATCACAGTTTCCTGCAGTGTGAAGTTTTCGCGCCTGCTGCACCCCGTAGGGTCTGGATTCGTGTCTCAGAATCCATCTCCGGGCTATGTCTCCCAACACCCGTACGCGTCGATGGCTAGGAGGTCCATTACACCCCCTACGACCTGATACGCCGCAGACCCATCCTATCAGTTCACCCACAAACCGTTCCAGGCATTGTGGGTTATCCGGTATTGTTCTCAGTTTCCCGAGGTTATTCCAGACAATAGGGCAGGTTATCCACGTGTTACTGAGCAGTATGCCGAGCTCCGAAAGCTCTCGACTCGCATGGCTTAATCGAACTCCAAAAGCGGTCGCCTCTGGCAGGATCAACCAGATTTCTCGTGTTTTGATCCCTAGAGTTGTTATCGCAATTAATTTGCTGTCCTAAATTTCTTGGCGAGGTTATGAGCACTATCTCTTGCACAACAAAAAATATGTCATAATCTCAAATCACCTACCTGACCCTGAGCGAGCTCCATCCCGGAGGTTTCTCAGAATCGCATGTGCTTCGGCTGTCGTCGTTGGGTGATGGGAACCTTCACCGTCCGAAGACTCGGGTCCCAACGCCGTTCCCACCGACGCAAGCAACTCACCCACTCACCTCCCCTATATCAAGATACCCGACCGTAATTGGGGCGAAAGTCGCTCACTGCGAGCCAATCAACCGGACTAATTCCCATCTGAATCGTCTTGTGTCCAGAAGGCATCCAGTTGCACAGGATTTGGGGCTTCACTCGTCGATTGAGATAGGTCCTTCAATCCCTCTTCTTGAGAGGGTACTGTGTATTGGACAACTCGCGTTTCGTTGACAATGATATCAGGGGCTTCGAACTCTGGATCCAAGAGTTCAATCACATGATTGAGCAGTTTTTGTGCATCATGATAATCAGAAAGGGACGCGATGCCAGCCCCTTCGTACAGTTCATCAAGCGTTTTCGCGCCTTCTGTTGAGCCTAATTCTTGAAGGTAAAACTCGTAGATGGGTTCTGCATCACGATCACTGTCCCAGGATAAGACATCAAACATTTCCAATGTAGGTAGGCCTTCATACGAATTAGCAGGAGTAATTCGTCTCTCAGGAATATCCAGTAGGTCTTTCAAAAGTGCAATATATTCCTGCGCTTGTTCACCTGAAAAGAGAGCAACAAGTCGCTTCTCACCCTTGATTTTCATCAGAAGACTCACAGAGTCCCGTTCATGAATCAATGATGCAGATGAATAATTCACATGCTGCCAGCTCCAACCTCCCCAACGAGTGGCGGTCATTGAACGGCGGAGTGACATAGATTTCCCTTCAACATCAAACTTCAAAACAAATCGGCGTTGATCAATCTTCAGCATGACGATAAACGAAACAAAGAGCAAGACGATACCAATGATGATTTCTTCTTCTATAACGTATTGAACAAAATCCAACGACATATAACTACCTGATTCAGTCGATGCGTTTGTTGTAACCTCAAATCTTAGCTCATCATTGTAGTCCAATTGCATCGGGTCGTACATCTTTACTCCGAGGAAAGGGTGTGGCACGTCTGAACTGTAGGAAACACCCTCAGAGCCCGTCGAATAATCGTTGCACCATGATGGCTCCAGGTAGTATGAATTTTCACCAAGAAAGAGGTCGTCCATACCGAAATCATCTGGAAGTTCATTTTCTGCAAAGTAAAATCGACAGTATGTATATCCATCATCATAGAGTTCTCCAATTACAACTAAACCAGGTTTGTGATCTAAAGATTCCCAGCGGTATTCAGAGGTCCAATCTTCGTATGTAATTTTGAAGCGATTCTCAGTTGTTTTAATCTGCGAGATGCTATTATCTCCTCGGTAGTTCCAATTCTCAGCGGTACAATACATGGAACCATCACCAAGTTCCACAACATCCCCCCATTCGCCAGGACAAGGGTCATCCGACATCTGCAATCGTTTATTGATGACAATCGTACTGATCGAATATGAAAGGATGGAAAGGACGATGATGCCAATAATGGACCCTGTAAGGAGAGCAGGGATGTAAATCCCTTCGGATTTTATTGCCCGTACAGTGCCATCGTTTACGGCAACATACTTGCTGGAATTTCCAGCATTAATGTATGGAGTTTCAGGCTCAGAAAACCGCATACCTTAGGCTAGGACGCAGCGTATTTCAAATGACAGCCTACTCAGCACCGAAGAATTGTCGGAGCATTGGATGCATTTCCATCGCTTGTTCCTTCTGAATTTGCTCATAGGTACGCAGAATAATACCGACAGCCAGCAACAGACCTGTACCCGTCGCATTACCAACAGTACCGAGTAGATCCGCACCTGCTGCCAGTAAACCTACGAATGCACCCGAGAAGTAGGTGACCGGTGGAATATAATTCTCGAGAATCTTTTCCAAAACCTTTGGATTCTTACGGAAACCAGGAATCTGCATACCGGTTCGTTCAATTTGTTTCGCAACGTCCTTGGTACCCATATTGGTGGTATCGATCCAGAACTTCGCGAAGACCATCGAACCGACGGTCATGAGGACTACATAGAACACGACGTGAAGCATGATCTGTCCAAGACTATGCCCAAACATATCGGATTGTTGATTCAGTAACGGAATCAGCCAATCGTTGACACCAGCGGGCATCGACGCATACCAAGCAAAACCACCCGAAGCGGTCGTTTGTCCCGGTTCATACGTCCCGATGTAATCCGACATCGAGAACCACCCTTGCCGACCTAATAGCGGCGTCTGCGACATCGTTGGATGACTCCAGAACAAGAGCGAGAACATGTTGACGTTTGCAAGCAATGCAGCCATCAAAATGACCGGAATGTTCGATGCATAGACCAATCGAATTGGATACTTACCTCGATGACCGCGGACCTTTCCGTGTGTCAATGGCAACTCCAGCTTACTCGATTCAGCATAGGCAACCACAAGGAACACGATGATACTGGAAACCAGGGCAATCACTGCATTCGGATGCGTCGCATCACCCAGCAGGATCATTTCGAATCCATTGAGTGAAATCATTTCTCCATTCGTTGCCGTCCTAAACATGTAGAATATCATCGGTAGCGTACCAGCAGGTGGGTTTTGTACGGAGTAAGCCATACCAGCAGTGGTTGGAAGTGGCGAGAGTGTTCCGACGAATGTCGACTGCGCTACACCTGCAGCAATGAAGAGCGACATACCGGACCCAATACCCCACTTACTGACCAATTCGTCGAGTAGGAATACCAGATACGAACCAGCAAAGAGTTGGGCAACAATGACGAAGTTTGCCCAACCGATTCCATATTCGTCAATCAGGAATTCTGAAGGATCGAGGAAACCATAGGTTTGTGGAATCGATTCGATTGGAATCATGATGAG
>JASLVI010000141.1 GCA_030741455.1 Candidatus Poseidoniaceae archaeon
GCAGGATGGGCTGCAGGAGCACAACATACCCTGCTTTACTCCAGACTCTCTTCCGTCAATTCAGACGCAGTCGCACAGAAAATTTGTGCAATGGAAGGTGGAGAAGATGCTGAAACGTTTGCAAGCGGTATGGCCGCAATATCAACGACGCTGATGATGCTTCTCAATCAAGGCGATCATATCGTCGCATCGGCTGATGTGTATGGAGGGACATACGGGCTCATGACTGAGGAATTGCCCCGTCTTGGTATTGAAACGACCATGGCTGATCTTCGAGACCCTTCATCGTACGAAGCCGCAATCCAAGACAACACCAAAATCCTCTATATTGAAACAATCACCAATCCAAACCTGAAGGTCTGTGACATTCCTGCGATGGTTGAAGTGGGCAAGCGCCACAATCTGATCGTGATTGTTGACAACACCTTCGCCTCTCCATGGGCCTGTCAACCGTTGAGCATGGGCGTTGATCTGGTCATTCATTCCACGACCAAATTCCTTGGTGGACATTCCGATCTTATCGGGGGGGCAGTAGTTGGTTCGAGGGAACTTATCGCTAAAATTTTCAAAGGACGTGTTCATTTTGGCGGCTCGCCAGATCCTCACAATTGCTACATGCTTGAACGAGGAATGCGAACGCTTCATGCTCGAATGCCAATCATTACTTCAAATTCCGCCGAACTCGCCCGCCGTCTTCTCGAACATCCAAATGTGGTTCGAGTGCAACACGTGACCTTGCCTTCACATCCTGATTACGAAGTCGCGCAACGCGTTGTTCCAAAGGGATGTGGTATGCTTGGAATTGTCGTAGCCGGTGGTGATGAAGGTGCAATGGAATTCATGTCGAAACTGAAAGTGTTTTACGAAGCGACATCGCTTGGTGGCGTTGAATCCTTGATTGAAGTGCCTGCAACATCAAGCCATATGGCAATGCCAGTTGAGGTTCGCATCGCAGCTGGAATTGAACCAGGCTATGTACGTATGAGTGTTGGAATTGAAGATGTTGAAGATCTCTGGGATGACTTGAATCAAGCACTCTCTTGATCTGGTAACGGTTGTTGTTGTCCTGTTGCCGTATGGAGTGCCTTGAGCGCCTCAACAAATCCAGAGTTATCCGCTTGCTCATCATCAAGCAACAATTTTCCTTGTTCGAGCAAGTTCTTCGTTGCCTCCATCCAAGCAACTCCTCGATCACGTGCAAGAGATTCAAAATGCCATTCTTGTCCTGTTGAACGATTGGCTGCGCACAACCAAGCCCAGCTTGCAGCAGCACTATCGATATCATCATGTCGAGAAGTTGCCTTACGTTCAGCAATACCAGGGCCTTCGAGTAAACCGGTTAAGATGAGGTCATGAATTGCGCCGACTGCGCCGGGAAGAACGCCAGATCGATACGGAAATTTCGCCTTTTGTTGTGCTTTCTTTCGAGACGAATCCAATCCCTTGAGGAAGGTCTTGAGCGGCTTAGGTTTCTTGAGTTGTTGTTCCCAGATGATTTGTGCCTCATCTCCTTCAATACCAATTGATGCAAGTCCAGATAATCCAAAATCTTCCCATAATGCATTGACTGCATCGGTGAGGCTTGCTCCTTCCATAACTTCAACAAGGCACCCTTCACGCTCTTGAATGCCGCCGCGAGGATCGATTCGAATACCTTCAGTCGCTTCTTTCATCGCTTCAAGGAAGACACCAGCAGCGAGCAACTTTTCATCCTCATTCCCAGTCATCTCTTCAAGCGAATCAAGGATTTCTTCGAGCGAATTGCCTTGACTCCATGCAGAACCAATCAGCAGTCCAAAATCGAGCGAATCGAGAACAGAACGCTGACATGCGCGAGAAAGATTCCCCTCTGGAACGGTTAATCCATGCCACCCAGTGATAAGTTTCTCAAGACCCTCGCGTGCTTTTTCTGGCAACTCATCCTCCGGGTTCCAACCATTCGGTACCCACATGGCATCAATATCGACGATGGAGGTCAAGAGCGGAGGCAACATCGAAAGTGCAAGGTGATGAACAAAGGCGCTTTGCTTCTCTTTCGTAGCATTGAGCGCCTGCAAATCGATTCCGACAATTGGTCCGTGTTTGAACATTAATCGCACCCATCCTTGTGTGGAAGGAACGCTATTGAGGACATCACTTGCATCGATTTCACCTGCTACGTAAACATCAACACCGTCGACGCTTTCATGTTGGAAATCAAAACGAGATCGTTCGAGAACGTCTTCTAACCACCCTTCAGGAGGGGTTGGATTTGGCCCTGTACAAACGAACCCATTTTCCCACGAGAAGAAGTACATTCCTTTCCGAGCATGTTCCTCCCATGGCAGCATTCGTAACGTAAGGTTCTGATGGTTTTGCAAGCCGGCAAGATAGCCCTGTTTCCCATCACCCCGACGAATAAATGAGCCCGAACCAAAGTTTGGTGATTTGAAATTTCCAACCAAGGAAATCTCCTCATCATGTGCTGCATGTAAGGATCCTGCAAGCGCCTTTCCAACTGGATTTCCGCGCTTTGCCAGCATGCGCTTTGAGAGCCACTTCAAATCGTTTTTCTTTGCAACGATCTTCTTCAAATCTTGAAGTGTTTTTGTTACGGGATCACGACGGCCCCAACTCAGCCTTCCTTTCCAATTCATCTTTGGTAAACAAGCATCAGGATCTTCGAGAAGTTGTCGCAACTGGCGCCCAAGCCGCTTCGCAGTTGCATCATTCGCGTGCTTTGTTCCACGCATTCGCATCCTCTGTTTCTGGCCAGGGAAGGATACTTGCGCTGGTCGTGCCATAAGCCCGTCACATCAATCCAAACAGACGTCTCGCTTGAGGTCTTCCCCCTAAATATGTCTATGTGGCAGGAGCATTTGCTTGCATCATGGCGGTTGTGACACTCCTCGGAATTGCCCAAGACGGAGGCCGGCCTCAACCAGGTTGTACAAGGCCATGTTGCCAAGGACTTACGGAACAAGATTACAAGAGTCCAGTATCCCTTGGAATCAAAACCAATAATGGAACAACTCTTCTCATTGAAGCTACACGCGATCTTGGACGCCAACTTCGAATGATGAACAATCCAAGCATCGACCATTTGTTCATTACACACGCCCATCTTGGCCATGTGGATGGATTGGGGCTTTTCGGCCGAGAAACAATGTCGGCTCGAAACATCCAACTTCACTGCAGCCCGTCGATGTATTCATTGATCGAGTGCACACCAGCATGGAATCAATTATTGTTGCAAAATGTGTTGGAATTTGGTACGTTTCCGCGGATTGAAATTGATGATGTCATCGTTGAATTTATCCAAGTTCCACATCGAGCAGAACTTTCTGATATGCATGCAATCATCATTCGAGGAAGAGAGAAATCGCTGCTTTTCTTACCCGATCATGATTCTTGGAATGAAACACTCGAAGCGCACTCATGTGAAACAATTCGCGAATTCCTCGACAAATATGACATTGACATTGCTCTTCTCGACGGAACATTTTGGTCTGGTGGCGAACTCCAAGGCCGTGACATGAGCGTTGTTCCCCATCCAACCATTGAAGACTCTCTACAGCGCTTAGGGAATCGAAAACCGACAGATCCTGACATATCCTTCATACATTTGAATCATACAAACCCAGTATATGACAAAACAAGCATAGAA
>JASLVI010000142.1 GCA_030741455.1 Candidatus Poseidoniaceae archaeon
GCAACTCCGGGAGTTGTTCTACGACACCTGTCATTGAGTACGTTATTTCCGTAACCAGTGGTGATACAACACAGACGATTGATATCAACCCAGAATTCATGACTCGAGAGGTTCTTGATTCTGGAGTGAAAATTTCACCTGTAACTACGACAGAAAATTCAGGAGAAGAAACTACAACCGAAATCGATGGGATCCGAGTCGAAATGATGGCAGGCCTCTTGCCCACCAGTCACGAACATCTTGACGGAGGCGGGCATACTGATGCCAACGGCATCTGGGTCGAAGGAGATTACACTATCGAAATGGTCGTTAAACGTGGAAGCAGTGTAGCCTACGGGCAAAGCAGTTCACAAGGCTGTCCAACAGCGCAGAATGGATTCCCTTACATCGAAGTCTCTGGTACAATTGCAACCTCTTGTCGAGGTGGTGCTAGCGTGAGCGTCAATGGATGGTTCGCCATGCCTGGTCCTGCTACGGATACACTCGGTATAGAGTACCTTGATTTGGATTCTTTCTTCGACACAGACGGATGCTACACTTTCCAAGTTACGATAACAAACACATTGTCCTCTGGAGAGGAACTTGTTCTGATCCAAGATGATGTTGCATGGGACCTTGACTTCGAATCAAACAAAGAAGGTCCATGGAACATGAATGCTTGTTGATTTGACTCACTCAGTTGCAATGATTGGATTGCCATCTGCATCAACCCATGCTTCATCTTCAGTTGAATCATTCATATTTTGAAGAATGTCTTCCTTTGCAATCTCTATTCTGGCGCGTGCTGCAATGACGACAGCAAAGATGACCACCATCAGGATGATGGTTGCATAGAAGATAATTGGCAACTCATCGACTTCCTCAGCTGTTGTGAATGAAACTTCTCCTGAGGTTGCCCCTGCTTCAGTTGCAATGAGGTTGCTGACTGGCTCAAGAACATCAGGATAGAGGAATTTGCAGGTTAATTGAACCGCGCCATCCGAGTAATGGTACCATGTTATTGGGACATCTTTTGTCTCTCCTGGTTCGACTGCCCAATTTGCTGTAGTGACCGTTGTAGACGCTTCAATATCGCCGACATAGCAACGGACGTTTGGATCAACAGCAATGGTGCCGGTGTTGGAGATGGTAACCATGACGCCATGCGATCGCCCTGTGTCTGCTGTTACTGCTTCAGGTTCCACTTTGTCGATGCTAAGTTGAGGGTATACAACGTCGATGTTTGCGCTTGTAGTTCGAGGAGCGACTGCGTCCACAACGAAATTGCCCCAATTTGTTTCAACAGTGACCTTTACTGTTGCAGATTCTTCTCCATGCACGCCATTCCCATCGAGCCATTCAACGATGCGCTTGTGTTCATTGGTACCGATGTTGACTGTCCATGTACTCGAATCATTGAGCTCGCCATAGATGACGGTGTTGATGGTGTCTCCGCGGTATCCAATTCCAGTGCCTAGGACTGTTGCAACGGGTGCGTTTACAACCAATTCGCGCTTTGAAAGGAGCCGAATCCACGAATCGGTATATCCTCCTGTGCCGCTTGAGTTGGTGTATTCAATACTCGCTTGGTCGTGTAGAATGATGTCCTCATCGGTTCGAGATCCAAACATGGTCGATTCGATGAATTCGAGGCTTGAGCCATCTGCAACATTGATTGGTCCGCTTCCGTAAAGGTCTGTGTTCTCGATTGAACATGCTCCCTCACATGCAATATCAGCAGCCATAATCGTTGATTGATCTACCATAAATGAACCATGATTTTCGATGCTAAAGGTTGCTTGATTCCAATAGACAAATCCACCCGTTTGAGTGAGTTCAGCAGCGTTCAACATCATAAGCTCGGCGTTTGAGTGGAAAAGTTCGATGTGTGTAATCCCTAATTCAAATGGATAATGGTGGTCTGTGATTATATTGACCACTTGTGACAAATCAACGGTGAAGGTTGCACTTTCTCCGGTGATGTCGTTGGTTGTTATTTCATCGATGGTCAAGTTAAGATGGGCGGTTTCTGGGACATCGATGTTGAAAAAGACAGTCATGGTTGCAGTTGTGTCCTCGATGTCTTCATCGATTTCAATCTCCGTACCGTCATATACGACGAGGGTCGATGCAGCATTTTCGGTTTGGATGTTGACAGCATCAAAATGGAGCGTACCTCCTTCTTCGATGGTGATCTTTGCATCTTGCTCAATCATGATGTCACCGCTCCAATGCAACGACCCACCGTCTTTGATGATGATATCACCATCGAATGTCCCATCAGTCCATGACACTGCTTCACTAATGGTGACGGAATCTCCTTGAGATGGTGGCGAGGCTAGAACGGGTCCACAGAGTATAATGGATGTTAGCATGAGAATGGACAGAAACGATGCAGTGCGCATGACACTCCCAACGAGAGGTCCACCATGAATCCTTCTCCGATTAGTACGGCACGTCCTTCCATCCGATTGCATAGCCAATGAGGTTGAATGACCGGTGCAAGATGGGTGTAATGATAATGATAATCGCCATGGGGAGAAGCAATTCAGATGATGCGAGGAGAGATGGTCCGAGGAAGAGTTGTCCCCATACAAACACCATGATTGCAAACGGTAAGGTGTCTAAGAGAGGTGCTTTGGATGAAACATCGCCTTCTCGCTTCAACCCCCTGCGTCGCTTGAAAAAGGAGCCTGTCATATCGCCAACAAGACATGCAAATCCAAGAAATGAACCCATGATGTATGCAGTAAGATAAGGCCCGCCAACTGAAAACCATGCGCCTTCAGAACCCGTGAGTGGTGTTACAAAAACCGATGCCTCATCGAACGAAGTTCCTACAATCGCAACCTGAAGCATGCACAACAATCCTGCAGTTAAGGAGCCTCCAATTAGTCCGTTCCATGTTTTTCCATCTCCGAGCATACGGTTTCCATCTTTCATGACTCGTCCGCCGTCGATCGGCCATGGTCCGTATCCTGTCTTTGGTAGCCATTTGCCCCACATCATTGCAAATGTGTTTGCAATAAAACCTGGAAGATATAGCCATAATGTCATGAGTGCGAGAAGAAGAATTCCCATGTCCGTAGCGTCTGCGACTTCGCCCATGCGAGTGTGTCGTGGCACTCGGCCTTTGAAGGCTCTTGTTTTCTGAAAGTCGAAGCGGTTGAATTATCAGCCCAACACAACACGACAACCTATGGGTCGAAGTGTCCTCGTAGTCGGAGGAGGCGGACGTGAACATGCGTTATGTCTCGCTCTATCAGAATCCGATTCTGTCCATGAGATTCATACAGCTCCTGGTAATGCTGGGACTCAACATTTTGGAACAAATCACGATGTTGCTGCATCGGATATTGATGCACTCATAGAACTCGCCATTCGTTTGGGCGTTCATTATGTGGTAGTCGGTCCAGAAGCGCCCTTATGTGACGGTCTCGCTGACAAACTCATTGCAAAAGGGATTCCATGTTTTGGGCCACAACAGGTACATGCCGAACTTGAAGGATCGAAATTGTTTGCAAAGAAAGCAATGGACGCAGCCGGCGTCCCTACCGCAGAATACGATGTTCTTGACGCATCCGTAGATGTTCATGCGCTCTTAGATGCACGTTCACATGAACCCTGGGTGCTCAAGCGAGATGTAC
>JASLVI010000143.1 GCA_030741455.1 Candidatus Poseidoniaceae archaeon
GTTGAGGATATTAACGACCCACCCAATTGGGTTGCTCATGCTTCTAAGCATCATGGAGAAGGGACACTCGTAACGTCCGATGAAGCCACAAAGCAACTTTACGAGAGTGCTAACGTTCCAGTTCATTGGGTCGAGTTACATGCTCGTGAACAGTTTGAAGGATGGCGTATCCGTCAAACATGCATGATGCTTTCAACTGTCTACGATGACGATGCTGCCAGAATGGTACTTTCACCAAGCGTTCCTCAATCGATTATTGAGTGGTTGATTACGAACGACGGATTGTATCGATTTTCTCAGATCAACTCAACACCGCATGCAGGTTGATCATTCGGTTGCAACAACCACTCTGGCTGCACGGAGTACACGTTCCTTGTACATGTAACCAGGTTCGAGAACGTCGATGACTTGTCCTGCTGGGAATTGTTCTGATGCAGGAAGCGTTGTGATCGCTTCCATCGTTGCTGGATTGAATTCTTGTCCTTTCGCCTCAATGGCTTTGATGCCATCTGCCTCCAGTTCTCTCCAGAGTTTGTTTCGCAACAAGCGAAGACCTTGGGCTACAGGAGATTCATCATCATCCTCTACTTGACTCAATGCACGGTCAACATCGTTGAGGATTGGAATCATTCGCCTTGCGAGTCCCATTCCTCCATATTGAATGAGGGAAGATTTCTCAGCCATTAATCGCTTACGAACATTCTGAATTTCCGCATCCTTGTAGGCGATTTCTTTCTCCGCTTTTTCAGCTCGTTGAATCGCTTCCTCGAGAGGATCGACCGGTTCAACATGCTCGGAGAGATCCATTTGCTCTTCGACCTCCTCAAAATCAGGAGTTTCATCATCATGCACATCGGATGTCTCATCCAAAGGAACGTCTTCATTTTCCTCTGACATGATTCCACCGAAACGGATGTGGTCTTTCAACCCGACGCTGTTGTATGGTCAGGAAGTTCATTCGCTACGATAGTTGAAAGGTTCCATGAAAACGAACCCCACTTTCTAGCCTCAAGATGATCCCTGCCAATGATAGCGACCAGATTTTCCTCGTTGTTCCATCGGGTCATCGTATGTACGAGTGCCTTCGCAGCACGGTCATGAGCTTCAAAGGTAGGAACGATGCGAGGGTCTTCTTTCTCATCCATGGTTTCACCAAGTTCTTTTCGCCTCTCCATCCAATCCATACAAACTCGTTCTGCATATTCTTGTTCTGGTAGATTTTTGAGCGCCTTACAAACAGCATCCCATGTTTCTCCACCGTACAATTCTGCCTCGCCTTCAATCGTTTTTGATAATGCGACATCGAGATACATGTAGGCTCGTCCTTCCCATGCTTCCCAGGCACCAGGACTGGCCCATTTCATTGCGAGTAAGAGCCCTTTCTCGCCATCGCCTGAATCCTGCAAGCATGACCAGAATGAAGCAGAATCATTCGCTTCACGATTTTGCGTATCCATCCAGTCCAGTAATTCTGCTTCGGCGTCAATGTCGAAATTTACCTTCAATCGACCATCCTGCTCTGGACGATTTGATCGAAAGGTTCGTTGTTCTAATCCTGAATAAAGCACATTCCATGACGTTTCCATCAAATGACGCAAACTTGAGACATCGACTAAAAGAACAACGATTTCCAGTCCCATACTTGGTCCCACTATCCAAGTGGATTTGATGGCATCGGCGTGTTGAATATACAAGATTAATTTGTTACAATGGTGATACTGGAAGATTATCAACTCTGAATCTTTGGACATATCATGCGAATCGCCGTATTGACAATCTTGCTCCTTGCTGCACTTCACCCCATTGTGAACTCAACCAGCCTCGAAGAACTCCAAACACCCAATCTTGCTGCATCCGATGGTGTTGACCTAATTTTGGAATTAGAACCAAATGATTCGAACACCACTGGTCAAGAGGTCTATCCTGGCGATGTTGTTCGCGGTACAGTTGACATGTGGAATGATCAACAAGATTGGTATTCGGTCTGGCTCGAACCAGGCCAAACACTTCTTCTGACACTCTCACATGCCTCTGGCGACGGTGTTTCGATGTCCGTCTGGGATGAAGACAATACGAATTATGGATCAAGCAATCCTGCAAAAACACGGGACACATTGTTCCTCGGTGAAGATGAAACAGAGGTTGGTGGTGTATACAGCGTTGCCATCAATGCGACAATGACTGAAGCTGGAGGTGGTGCCTACGTCCTAGAAATCGACGCAGGTTATGTCGTCAATTGGTATTCGCCTCAAGTCGGCTGGAATGTTGCATCGGACATCTACGATGCAAAGGGCAACATCATGTACACTTCAGTTTTGGATTCGTACCAGTTTGCACAAGCAGCCTCAACAGATACACAATCTGCACCTGTTTGGACAAATGGAGACTTTTGGAACTTCTCAGTTACAATGCCATCCATGTTTGGTGTAACCTATGACGAATATCATCAAATGACTGTGACGGGTTCCGATACAATATCTGGAACAGAGTGTTATCGAGTAAGCATTGAGGGTAAGGCTACACTGGAAATCACTTTCTCTGGAATGGATACGAAAACGGTCGATGAAGAGACTGGTGTTGCTTGCTATGCCAAAGACACCCTCGCTTTGGTTCATGAAAACATCACAATGAAATCCACATTTGAAACAAGTTCGGACTTTGAAATGATGAGTACATCTGGTCGAAGTTGTGTCGATGATTTTGGTGATCCGGACGAAGATTGTGATGGTGTTGAAGACGATTGGGACGATTGTCCTGGTACTGCAAGTGGTGCAGAAGTTGACGCTTGGGGTTGCTCTGATGCGCAAAACAATGGCGGCGGTGGTGGAAACGGCGGCGGTGGCTCCGACGATACTGATGGTGATGGTATCCCCGATTCAAACGATGCATGTCCAAACGAATATGCTGATGCTCAAAATGACGCTAATAATGACGGCTGTCCTGATGATGACGGCGGAGGTGGAAACGGTGGTGGATCCGGTACATCCGATTCAGATGGAGATGGTGTTGCGGATGGCGACGATAGTTGTCCAGACACACCTACTGGCGAAAGCGTGGATTTCTTCGGTTGCAGTGATAGTCAAAATGGTGGCGGCAACAACGGCGGCGGCAACAACGGCGGTGGCAACAACGGCGGCGGTGGCGGTGGCTTCGGAGGCGGAGGCGGCTACATCGATGAAGGATGTATTCCAAGTGGTTTTGATCTCAATGAAGAAACCATCATCCGTTCCGATCTCACCTACGCGAATGGCATGAATTCTTTCAACTTCCCAATTTCTGAAGGGAAGGTATGGAGTGAATCGGCTGTTGGAACAGGAACACTTGAACTTTCGATCGAACTTGGCGGATGCATTGTCATGGATATGGCCCTAGATGCCTCAGATGCGCTTCCATTGAATTATCGCCACGTAGGTACAGATTCCTTCACCGTTGGTAGCACAACGGTTTCCGCTAATGGAATCCAAGTCTTTGCAGGTCGTGAAGGGAACAATGACTGGGCGACACCAGACTTCACAATTCTTCCAAGTGTACCCGACAATGTGGCCCGAATGGGCCTACCATTTGCAGCTTGGATCAATGTTGTTGGGTTCAATGAATTCGATT
>JASLVI010000144.1 GCA_030741455.1 Candidatus Poseidoniaceae archaeon
CATCAACAACAGCGTTGATGTCATCAAAACCAGGTCTTGAGGAAATGAAATCCATGTGTGTGCCACATTTATCATCGACGTCAAAATCATTGTAACCAATTTCGAATGTAATTCCATCGAACATCAAAACATCTGGATTTGCGTCTATGATTGCCTCCATATCGACGTGCGTCGTGTGTCCAGGTAAGTCGGCGAAGACGTTTATTCCACCTGCTCTTTCGATGATATCTGTCCACTGAGATGTACCCGTTAAAACAACAGGATCTCTCGTCAATGATGCATGATGTTCCATGACCACATTTGGCTTGAGCGATTCATCAATTCCAGAAATTCGCTCTTCGACCATACTCTCAATTTCTTCGAACTCATCGAAGATTTCCTTTGCTTTCTCTTCTTTACCAAACAATTGAGCTAAAACTGAAATCTCCTGTTCAAGCGTATCGTACTTGTAAAAATCCAATGCAAGAACCTTGATGCCAACTGGTTCGAGTTTGTCGCGGATGGCTCCGGTGTCAACCATGCCATTGCTCGCGAAAACAATGTAGACATCCGGATAGCAATCGAGAAGCGCCTCAAAGTCAATTTCTGAATGCGCTGATAACTGAACGAGAGGTACTTCAGTAAATTCCGGCCAAATTGTTTCATCTTGAAAATCTCCAGATGCGCCAACAATCACATCGAGATCAATGTCGAGCATTCGCATTACTGTACCTGCGTATGTATTTGTGATTACAACACGACTCGGAGATTCCTCGAAACGATGTTCAATACCATTTGAATCAACAACAACAAGATCGCCACTCTGTTGGGATTCATCGTTCGACGTGGAATAATGCCAAACTCCAATTGTGCACAAAACAATCAGAGCGGCTTGCACAATTGCGATAACATGCCCGTTAGACATCATCATCCCTCCAAAATGGAATGAGAACAGATACCACCAGAAGTGAAATTGATGTTATTGCAAAGGTAACTGATGTCAGGCTTTGTTCTTCGGCATCGTTTTGATCTTCAATTGTTACAAACTCGGAGGAAGAGTAGTCTGATACTTTATCGTTCACCATAACGTTGACTCGCATTCTGTTTTGTCCAATGGACAAATCGGACAAAATTACGAAGGCATCAGTACCGTTGTACATTTCCACAACGTTACCATCTGAGTCTTGAACCATCAATGAGTACCAGTCAGCATTAGGTGTTGAAGACCACGAAACATTGATTGTTTCAATAGAGGAGTAAACTCGTTCGCCAATAGGGTTGATAACAGGATTTTCGGGGATGAAATCCACGATGACCTCGATTTCATCGCCTTCAATGAGGTAGCCAATATCAGTAAAGGCGTTAATTGAATAGATATGCGAACCATCCGCTGCATTCGTGATATTGAAATGCAGATTGGTGCCTTCGTAAATGATTTGATCGTTTTCTAGAACTTGGTATAGGGTAGCGGACGGAAATTCAGCCCATTCAATTGGATAATCCATTTCGTTTGTCGTGGATGATTCGGTAATGAATTTTGGTTTGGTAGGAATCTCATAACCTGTCAACTCATACACAACAGTATCTGAGTGAGAACCCGGTAAGCGGTCGATGATTTTGACATAATTCCTTACCGAAGAGTTGTACCACAATTCCCATGAGAGGACATCATCGTTGTCGTCAGAGATTGCAATGTATGTCGTAAGGTAGGACTGGCCAAACACAGTAACTTCAACATTCTCTTCGATGATAACAGTATTTTCAGTATCATCGTATCCGTTAGGATGGCCGGGTACACCGATGATGTTGGTGCGATTGAAATGAAGAGAATCTGGTGCATCACCTGAAAACAATTCTGCATCTTCGCCTTGTGTTGTGAATTGCCAGCCCATTGTTCCTTCTTGGAAATAGGAAGAGCTTGCTGGATCATCGACCCAATAGGATTTCACAGTCAGCAGGTTGGAGACATCAAACCATCTAAACGCTTTTTCTTCTGCGAGATAGGTATCGTCTGATATACGAACTAAAAACGTCTCTTGTTCTCTACCAAACGCATCCTGGATAGTTTCCGTACCAATCATTGTGTACGTTCTGTTATGGAAGTATTCAGGCGTATGGGAAATAAAGTAATCCCAACTCATTCCGGCTTGCCAAACGAGATCGCTCGATGGATTCGGCAGAACGATGATTACAAGAGAGGGTGAATTCTCGTTTGACCCATTACTGTTGTGTGCAACAATGTTGAATTCATGCGTCCCTGCCTGTGAAGGAGTATACTCAAATTGCTCAAAGGAACCTCGATAAATCAGATTATCTTCGCCCACTTCCCCATGATATATTGAGTAGTAATCTGTGTAATCACCACCATCCCATTCAAGGGAAAATGGAGACATCAGAACTGTTTGTGTTTGGGTCGTAAAGGTGACATTGCCAGGGAATTCCACATCGGTAACAGTCGTCAAATTGAGCCAGTTCTCACCAGATGTCACAAGGTATTGGACAGGAGGTAACAAATCGTTTTCTTCTTGTTGGATTGTGATTGTTTGTTCAGAATCTATGCTCAGGTTCTTCATCAAATAGAATCCATCGTTGTTCGAAACGGTTGAAACAATTCCGTTACTCACCAATGCTCCCGAAACAGGCGTTCCTTGAGCGTCGGATATGAAACCGTAAATGTTGTTCATTCCGTAATGGAATTCTACGTGATTAATGTCAGGCATCGAGGACGATCCTTCTTCGATTCTCATACGAAGATATTGGGAAGTCACCACCGACTCACGTTCCCATTCTGCAACCAGCGTGCAATATTCGCCCACAGGGTGTGGTCCGAATTCGAACCTTGATTCAGTTAGGGAGGCTTGTTCATTCTTTTCCATCAAACCAATCGAAACAATATCGCTCTGCAAATGATGAAGCGTTCCTGTTATCCAATTGCTGCCTTGATGGAAATCCAATTCAGTATCCGAATCAATGAAAATTGTGCGATAAATGACAGTATGCCCGTCGTTCATGAAGTAAGCCCGTATAATGTGCTCACCTTGTGGGAGTCCAGTAATTTCATACTCACCATCATCCGACCAGACCGAATCAAAAGAGTTGACTTTCACTGATGTCGAACCAGCTTGTTCTCCGAGATCATTGAACAACGACCCATACACTCTGTAGGTTGGTTGTTCTGAATCGTTTTCAGCCATTGCCGAATAAGGAAGCAGTAACATGCTCAACGAAAACAGAACAGCGAAAGTCACATTCCTAGTTCTCACTGAGACCACCTCTTCAAAAAGAGCGACACCGGGGGAGCAAAGGGTGTGATCACACCCCCGGTGCCGCATCAGTTTTTGACTTCAATCAATTCTCGGTTCAGCTGTATGAGCCGATCTCTTCAGCAGTGATGCCGTAGTGATTCCATACTGGTTGCAACCATGCTGTAACATCGTAGGATGTTCCGAGTACGCTTGCATCTTGCAAGTCGAGAATGTTGTTCATCGATGTAGCACCGTAG
>JASLVI010000145.1 GCA_030741455.1 Candidatus Poseidoniaceae archaeon
ATCGACATCGAACAGAGATGAGTTTATCCATGTCTCGCCACCATCAACAATTTCATCCGAACTGGTCCTAGAGATGAGATATTCCCCAATCCCTCCCTCAATTGAAACATCATCATCAATGGTTGATGCTGTAAAATCACAAGCCTGTTCGTTATCTGAATGCGTTGCAGTAAACTCATACCCAATAGGCCAACGATCCGCGCCCGCGTAGTCTGCAGTAACCGAAATCGTGGACCCGCTCGCAATTTCCTCACTTCCAGAGGCGATTTCTAGCCTGGTAAAATTCCAATCAGAAATCGTGTACATTCTTATTTCATCACTCCAACCATTCTCCTCTGCGGCATCAGGGGCATAGATTGCATAACTGGCTTCAGCAACTCCTACGAAACATAGTGCTATGACTCCAAATGTAGTAAATTTCCTTCGCTGCTCCTGTGAAATCTCAAACCGGCCAAATGGATTGGAAGCAGAATCATTTCTCATAAAGCACATCAGGATGTGAGCTGCGAATGCAGCACCCACGCCTGGAACGGACGGGAAGACATCTTCTGCAAGTCCCAGGACAGTCCATACAATAACTCCTGTAAATGCTGAGGCCATCATTACAATTGAATGAGTGGTATCGGGTTTGTATCCCATCCATCGGATGATCAATAATGGTACAAAGATGCCACCAAGTCCGTATACTGCAAGGACGACGAGCGTGAAGACCGAATCGCCGCCAGGAATGTAAAGGCCAGCGATAGAAATCATCGTCGCAGCAGCTGCGACATAGAGCGTGACTTTCTTGGTTGTCTTGTGATCGTCTCTCCATTCGGGTTTGATATCGTCGGTGATTGCGGCTGTGCATGCAAGAACTTGACTATCGGCTGTTGACATCGTTGCAGCGAAGATTGAAGCAAGAATCATTCCAACCCCCAAGGCAGGTAGTGTGTCCATTGCAAGTGTCGGCAATCCGAGTTCTGCATCGAAATTACCATCTGTGAATAAGACGCGACTTGCAAGTCCAACAATAAACATGAGAGCGATGAAAGGAGTCTGCCAAACAAAGAACCAGATCATAGCCTGCTTACGATCTTTGTCGGATTCCAGCGTCATAACTCGAGATACAACTTGAGGTTGGCCAGCAACGCCTAAACCGCCAAGGAAAAAGGCAAGGAAATACAATGACACTCCAAGTGAAAGATCGCTTGGCCAGATGTTGACAAGGAGCGAACTTTGACCTTCTAGCTCACTATGCATGCCCGAAAACCCACCGACCTTGCCAAGAGCCACCCAGCAGAGGATGACCGAACCAACAATCATAACACAGGATTGTGCTGCATCTGTCCATATCGATGCACGAATACCTCCAGCGTAACAGTAGGCTACAACCAGAACGAATCCGATGAGAATGCCAACAAGTTCGGGCCATCCGAGCATAACAAACAACGCCTTTCCACCCGCAGTGAGTTGCGCTGCAGCGTAAATTGCGAGGAAAAATACGGACAACACCGCGGCCAATTTTGCTTCAGGAGCCCCTGCTTTTTCAGCAACCAATGAGGAAAGGGAACGCAAGCCACGCTCATTTCCTTCCTTTTGGATAAATTTGTACAACCAAGCCCATGCCACGAATTGACCAACAGTGGAAATGAGGCCAATCCAAATCGCTGAATAACCTAGCACATAGATGAATCCGATGAACCCGATGAACATGTAGCCAGAGTTCCACGTACTGACAGCCGAAAGTGCTGCAAGAGCAGGATGCATTCCACGTCCAGCGACAAGATAGTCATCGGTCGTATCTTGTTTGACACGCATGCTTGCCAATCCGACTCCAGCAAAGAAGCCAAGGAACAACAGGAACGAAAGAAGAATTCCTACATCCATCGTATCACTTCCAACGGTTGATGGCTTCTTGCTCCATCTCCGACAGGTTGGCTAAGAAGACCATGCAATTCAACCTCCCGCCTGAAAGCCCTCCTAGAGTGGCAAGTTTCGTTGTTTTCAAAATCGCATCATCAGTTCCAAGATCGCAACATAGGACAGCCAATGATTCGTGCATTGAACTCGCTTGCTGCCTCAGCACATCATCTGCATCTGAATCGAGGAACTTCTCCACCATTTTTTCGATGCTCGTCAACGCATCATTCGGTTGCATCGGACGCTGATCGCCCGTGCCCGCGCCAGTTGGATCGAGGTCAAACAGAACAAGCGTGTGCAACCCCTGCATCCGATTTCGTAACATCACTTCGAGTGGAGACGTGGCAATCCAGTTCCCGTAGGGGTACGTCAAGGTGGTTGACCGTCCAAACTTGTAATCGGACAATCCTGTTGCACCAGGTACGAGTGTCGTAACAGAAATACCGTGAATAATTTTGACAGGAATGCCTTCCTTTTCTGCACGGAGTTGAAAATCAATGTGCGTCGTTGCTTGCATTGGATCGCCAACAACAAGAATTGCAACCAATTTGGTTTGAGCCTGTTCAAACAGGACTTCAGGATTTTCAACGGCTGGCCGCATGATTCGTTGAAGCGGCCCGACCATCGCTTCCAATTTCAACAACTCATCTTCAGGCCACAAAGCCGTGTAGGCTTCGTAGAGTCGTACATCTGCTTTCTTTGCGAATTCAACAGCTTCAAGCGTCATAGATTCGACCTTTCCTGGACCGATTCCAATGAGTGCAAACCCGCTTTCCATGCCAACAGACATCCTCAAACCTCATACTTGCGATGGCTATCCGACAACCATGCGTCATTTGAGGGTGCCGAGTGCTCAAACGTCGTATTGGATTGAACGCTGCAAATCAAATGGATGGTATGAAACAGGTCACCGTGTGCAACAAGTTGGAGATGAAACGGCAATTCCACTCAACCACAATGCTCCCGATGAAACAGATTCTGTATGGGAGAATTATCCTTTTGTTGAACTCGACGCATCCAAAAAGAAAGCTAGACACTATTGGGAACACATTCCAGTTGAGATCCGTGAAGCATTTGAAGATGAATTTCCACAAGCCTTTGAATCTCAAGGCGACATATTACTGGTGAAAATTCCCGAAGAGATGGTCAGAATCGAAGATGATATCGCACAAGCAATGCTGCAACAATTTCCTTCAATCCGTGTCGTATGTCACGATGAAGGGGTAGAAGGAGAATTTAGAGTTCGAAACCTCCGCGTCCTCAAAGCACGGAATGGTGACAACTCAACAGAAACTCGCTACCGAGAACATGGACATGAATTTACAATCGATCCAGCCATCGCTTACTTTTCTGGTCGTTTGGTTACGCAGCGAATGCAGACCTTCGAAACAGTTTCATCCTTTCGGAAAAAGAAAGACAGGCCACTCGTTATTGTCGATCCATATGCGGGAGTCGGCCCATCAATGGCGCTCCTGTACACGGAAGCAAATCTCGTTTCTACAGCGTATGTCAACGATCTGAATCCTGAAGCCATTCCACTATTGGAACA
>JASLVI010000146.1 GCA_030741455.1 Candidatus Poseidoniaceae archaeon
CTGCTTGTGTAGAAAGGTGAGGATTGAAAGCAATTTTTCCCTCTTGCTTACGCGCCGTTACAGTGGCGCTGTGCATCGAAATTGCTCTCGTCGATTGTTTGACTTTGTCCTCCAAATTCATCGTTTTTCACGGGGTATTCTTAGGGAACCCAACGTTCCCTCTACTATTGTCAAAGGTCCGAGACTATATGAAACCAACGCCTTGAATCATCAAAGAGAGCGAGGGGGTGGGAGAAGAACGGATGCAGAATGGGAAAGGACAAACCTTTCCAGCGTTTCAGAAAGCTTCGCACTGGAGATCCTGTGAATGCGTTCGACGCCGTGACCGGTTGCTGGGGAGAAAAGTTCAGCATTGTTATCCTTCGCCAGTCGTGCAAGAGCAATTTTAGCGGCACGAATGATGTTTGAACCCTTGATTCGCACATCTCCAGATCCCAAACCAAGCCTGTGAACCAACGCCCCCTGATACTCGCCTTTTTCTCGGCCCATTGCGATCATTCCGAGGATGATAAATTGGTTTCGAATGGAAGCATCCCATTGGTTGAAATCATCTGGAAAACGGTTTTGCAGAGACTCGAGTAACGATTTAGTTGAGCCACTGTACATTTTTATGTCAAATGCATCAGACTCTATGCGTTTTGAAAAATTTGCGTCATCTGGAATAATTTCTCCAAATGGTTTCCACATCATATCATACGATAACCAAGAATTTAATTTCGTAGAGAAATAGGGATCAGAACCTCTCCAAGAATATGCTACACGCTGGAGTAATTCTGGTGCAATTTCAGAAAATGATAGAGGATCTTGATCGCTCAATGTTTTCAACGCTTCTAAAAAGCGTTCATTTTTTTTCTTGGTGGAAAGGGCTTCGGCGTTCATTTCCATCGGTTCTACCTCCTTGTTCTTATTATAATAAGAATCGTTCTTGTTTGTTTCTGTTTCCTGCTTCAATGCAATCACCCATCGGAATATGAAGCAGTCCACCGTTTGTAAAGGTTCAACTGTTCAGAATCGTTTCATCATAGAACGATGTGGCCCCACATTTGGGATCGAATAGGGTTCATCGATCAACATCCAGCCTTGAGATTGGTAGAATGGTATTGCAACTTCCCTCGCTTGAAGAAAGCCGCATACTGCGCCAAATGTATCCTTTGAAGCCTCTTCAAGGGCGGTGAGAATCTCTGCTGCGAATCCTTGCCTACGATACGCATCGATCGTCCCCATTTGACGGATTTGTATGGCTGGGCGATGGTCTGCATCCAATTTGGAAAATGGAGGCGTCTTCGGGCCGCTTTGTCCAGGGAAATCAGATTGTGCTCCATCACTCGTTTCTGGAATAAGGTGGCTGCGCCCGACAGCGACAATGGATCCATCAATTTCAATGGAGGCATGGAGTGCTTGTACATCATCTTGAAGAATTTCAGCCCCACGTTCAAATCCTAATGGTTTACGTAAGACTTCGTATCTGCAGTCATAGTATACTTTGGAGGGTGCCCAATCAGGTCCATCCAAGCGTAGCATGGCGTTGCGTACACTCGGATTATCATAAGGCTGATTGATGAGGCGCGTTGAAATACATCATGTTAGTCGCAACATTACCGCACGGATAGCAAAGCTTGGCCATGCCGGGGATTGCAAATCCTCTTACCTGGGTTCAAATCCCAGTCCGTGCTCCAAAAATTCAACCTTATGCCAAAGAATGGGAAAGTCTTGAAGAAGAATAGTGAATTCGTAATGACATAGAGGGGTGATTAAATGCCAAAGATTAGCCCTGCATTTTCAAACATTGGGCGTGGGTTTGCCGCATATCTTGCACCACCGTCTCCAGATGTTGTTCGCTTCACAGTTGGCCAACCTGATTTTGACACCCCTGATGCGGTCGTTCAATCGGCCGTCGACGCCTTGCATCGTGGAGAAACAGCATACACCCGATCACAAGGGAGTGTTTCACTCTGTGAAGCGGTATCCACCCATCTTCAAACACTCAACATCTCGTCAAATCCAGATGATGTCGTTATCACACCAGGTTGTAAACAGGCTTTGCTCTATGCATTGATGACCACGATCACGCCTGGGGATGAGGTTCTTCTTCTGGCGCCAGCATGGCCTTCATACGATGGTATGATCCGAATTTTTGGAGGCGTTCCTGTACACGTTCCGGTTTCGAGACCATCGTACCATCCCGACTTTGAAGCACTGGAAGCGAGCATCACTGAACGAACAAAGGCGATTATGCTCAATTCTCCAAACAACCCAACAGGGGCTGTTTACACGCCCGAAGAGATTGAAAAAATCGCTGAATTTGCTGAGCGACATGACCTATGGATTGTTGATGATATGATCTATTCGACACTTGTTTGGACCGACCACTCATACACCTCTCCCATCAATTATGCGGGTGGCGAAAACAGAACCATCACCATTGGCGGTTGGTCAAAGGGGTGGGCAATGACAGGCTGGCGTATGGGATGGATTACTGGACCATCTGGATTTATGGAGGCTGTCAAAACCTGCCAAACTTCAGCAGCGACACACATTCCGACATTCCTCATGCCAGCAGGCGAGGTCGCTTTGCAATTAGTCGAGGAAACACAAACGATGGCTGAGTCTTTTGCAAACAGAAGAATCATCATGCATGCCGGAATCAATGGTTTACCAGGTGTTCATGCACCTGAACCGGAAGGAGCGTTTTACATTCTAGCCGATATTACTGGCACTGGAATGACGGACATTGAATTCGCAGACCGAGCATTGAGTGAAGCACGAGTTCAAGTCATCCCTGGTTCCTTAATGGAAGGAGGAGATGGGTTGATTCGTCTTTCCTATGCAACTTCGCTGGAAAATATCCATGAGGGTATCAAACGATTGAACGATTGGCTTTCTGGAATTATGTGAGAGTTGCCGTAATTTTGTACAACTTACCGTTCGATCCAAAGACTGCAAAATAGAGATCCCCATTGGGATGAAACGCTATGGGTAATGGCGTACCAAGATCCTCCGCGAACACGGATGTTGTCCCAATGACTTCCCCGTTGTTGGCATCAAGATCAATCTGAACGATCTCGTGCCCACGGGGGACGATGGAGTTCCATGACCCATAGACAGTTGCGTATACTGTTGTGTTGCCCCCAGGCAATGGTGAGGTTTCTGGGCGTAATGCCACGCCATTCATTGATGAGTGAGGCGTCCATGTTGCAATAGGGGCAATGCTTCCTTTCGGCCTTGGATTCGAAGGATTATCGTTTGGCCAGCCGTAATCGCCACCTTCGACCAATAAATTGAGTTCTTCGTCTGGATGGTCCCCCTCCCAATCTCGGCCGTTGTCAGTGAAAACATAGCCCATACTCGGGACCCAAACGCCATCAAAAGAATTTCTCACACCGCTCGCGAGTACTCCGTGCTCCCCCGTTGATCCGTTAACCCAAAGCAACGCAGCATTCCGCTGGTC
>JASLVI010000147.1 GCA_030741455.1 Candidatus Poseidoniaceae archaeon
CATGCAACGACGTCTCATCAACGCCATGGACGACTTGAAGGTCTTCAACGATAATATGCTCTCTGTTCGAAACACGGCAAACCGAATCATCCAATTCTCCTATGGTGAGGATGGAATTGATCCAAGCCGTGGTGTTCACGGTGCAGCGTTTAACATCGATGTTATCATCGACGGAGCGCTTGGTACCGACGGTGGTTCTCGAGATACTCGTGAAAGCATCGAACGTGAAGAACGTGAAGAAGATCTTGGTGCATGGGATGATGTCGAAGAATTCCACGATGGAGGTGAAGTCTGATGGTCGTTAAGAGTGCAACCAAGAAGAAGCTCATGGATTTGGGTATTGCAGAGAATTTTGCTCACACCCTTGCCAACGATCGGAAGTGGGACGATGTCAAGGTGCTTTCAGCCCAAGATATCGCTCAAATTTGTGAAACAGATTCTGAAACGGCAGGTTCCATTCGAGATACCATCGAAGGGGCGCTCAAGAAGAACCGTGCTGCTGGTTCGGAAGCCACAGGTCCAACCACCAACGTACGTCTCAAGCGTCGTGCTGGGACCCGTACACGCTCTCGAGCAAAGACTGCAGCAGATTTGGATGCCTACAATGTCGATAAGAAACTTCGATCGTTTGATGATGAACTTGCTGACGACCCTGTTTACAAGTCCATCCAAGCAGCGATTGAAGATATTGGAACCAACCGATTCAGCGACAAAATCGTTCACGATATGACTGTCGCAATTCATGATCGTAAAATCAAGAAGTTAACCAAGAAACAAGCTGCAACTCTTGTTGGAGATGCATTCGCAGCATTGGATAAGGCGAGCATCGATCCGTTCGAAGCCGCTGGAATCATTACTGCACAATCCATTGGTGAACCAGGTACACAAATGACCATGCGTACGTTCCACTATGCTGGTGTTGCAACGGTCAACGTCACACAAGGTCTGCCACGTATCATCGAGATTGTCGATGCTCGTAAGGTGCCAAGTACGCCTACAATGATTATCCATTTGAAGGACGACAAGAAGAACTCGAGTGACGAAGCGCAAAAATTGGCTGCAGCACTTGAGGTTACAACAACGTTCAACATTGCTAACATCCAAACCGACGTTGCACAACGACGTTTGGTCCTGAAACTCAACAAAGGTCAGTTGAAGCAAAAGAACATGACTGGAATGGAAGTCAAAGACAAGTTGGAGCGAGCACTTCGAACCCTTGTTCAGGTTGACAAGGAAAAGAATCCTGGCGTATTGACGATCATTCCCGGTGTTGCAACTGTGGAAGAACTCGAGGATTTGGAAGAGAATCCACCGTCGTATACAATGTTGCTTCAACTTGAGGAAAAGATTCGAGACTTGCGATTGAAGGGTGTACCCGGTATTGAACGTGCAAACGTTCAGCACAACGATAAGACTGGCGAGTACTACCTCTCAACGATTGGATCAAACCTGTCGCGTATCAGTGAAATCGAGACCATCGATCGAACACGTACGTACACCAACAACATCATTGAAATCTTCAATTATCTTGGTATTGAAGCTGCTCGACAAGCGATCATTAACGAACTTGAATCAACGCTTCTCTCCGCTCGCTTGGAAGTTGACGTTCGCCACCTGTTGATGGTTGCTGATGTTATGACTTCTGAAGGTGAAGTTCGTGCTATCGGCCGTCACGGTGTATCGGGAACCAAGCACAGTATCCTTGCTCGTGCAGCGTTCGAAGTTACAGTCAACCACCTGCTTAAGGCGGGTATCATCGGTGAGACAGACCGTCTTACTGGTGTTGCTGAGAACATCATCGTCGGACAACCAATCTCCCTTGGAACGGGTAGTGTTGAGTTGTTCTACATCCCTGAGGAATAATTCCAACCATGAGAAACACATGTGGAGAATGGAGGAAAAAATATGGATTTAAGCCGACAACTGAAAACTGCAATTGCAACTGGAAGCCTACTGTTTGGACAACGTCAGACGCTGGACGCCTGTGCACGAGGAGATGCACGAATCATCCTTCTCGCTGCAAACTGTCCAGCGGATTACATCAATGACTTGCGTGCTCGTCATCCTGAAGTAACCATCCATCAAGCACCGATTGTCAACCGTGAACTCGGTGTTGCGTGCGGTAAGCCATTCAGTATCTCGACGATTTGCGTTCTCGATGCTGGAGACAGCGATTTGTTGCAACTCGACGACAACATTGCTTGATTTCCCTCATGCATTGGATGAAAGGCTTGATGTCTGTTAAGGGCATAGCCCTGTCATGCGCACACGCTTGAACGCACTTTTACCGATTTTTCTGATTTCAATTATGATCAGTTCTGTGGCTATGCCACAGTTCTCAAATGTTGAACAACAATCTAAGGAACTTGACGAAACCTCTGAAGCACTCTCAACTCTTGGCCGCTCAACACCTACAACAATCCTTGCAGCAGGTTCTGGACAGGCCAATGAAGACGGAGAACATATCATCGCTCTTCCAAATGGTGGATGGGTTGTCGGTATGTCGGAATGGACAAATTCGACGCTGACCTATGGTACGCACACGTTGGTTCCAACTTCACCATACAATTCCATTGGTTTGGGAGAATTCTATCTTGCAAAGTTGGATGAAAAAGGTACCTGGACTGGATTTATCAGCGCTGACCACAGTACGAGCACAGGCGCTGGTGGCACTTCTGTACTCACAGATGTTGCTGTTGGTATGGCAGGAGAAATTTTCGTTTCCGGTTACTTCTATGGAGAAATCTCCTTTGGCCCACCAGGTCCAAACTCGCTTATCTCAAATCTCAACTCAGGTTACCATTTTGAGGGCTTTGTTGCCAAAGCTGACCCATTTGGTAATTGGATGTGGGCAAAGAGTTTCACAACCTTAGTTAACGGAACAGGTGAATTCAGTAGGACAACAGCGTTGTCCGTTGATATGATGGGTGACCTCATCGTTTCAGGCCCCTTTTCTGGCGAAACTGACTTCGGTGGCATCAGCATTAACGCAACAAGCCAAGATGTCTATGTTGCAAAGTATGACGGGAACCAAGGTTCGCTAAAGTGGGTCATCAGTGGTGGCGGTATCGGAGCAGATCAACTCTATGATATGGCACTTACACCATCAGGCGGTGTCAAGTTAGCAACAGCTACCGATGGTATTTCCCAATGGGGGACAAACACGCACATTGCGATTGGAACGCTTGATGCAGTGATTGTTGATATTGATTCAAATGGTGCTGTCGTTGGAACAACCGCTATCGGGACCAGTAATCAAATTACGGCTGTATTGAAGATCCATGTTGATGGGAGTGGTGATACTTACATGGCCGGAACGTTCGATGGAACAATTTCCAGTGGCGGATGGACGGCCACTTCGAGTTATGGTGGAAACGATATCTTTGTTGCAAAGAGTGCTGCAAACCAAGCGAACAGCTGGGCTCTCGTCTCAGG
>JASLVI010000148.1 GCA_030741455.1 Candidatus Poseidoniaceae archaeon
GGTGCCCTAGTCCGACTGCCCCTCCATTGACATTGACCTTGTCTTCATCAAGACCAAGTTCCTTGACACAAGCAACAGCTTGTCCAGCAAATGCTTCGTTGATCTCCCATCGATCAATGTCCTCAATGGACAAGCCTGTTCGTTCCAATGCTTTACGTGATGCTGGAACAGGCCCATACGCCATAATTGCAGGTTCGAGACCAACAATACCCCATCCTACGATGCGTGCAAGAGGCTTGTCTCCATCGGATTCTGCTTGCGATGCTGACTTGATGACAACTGCTGCTGCACCATCAACAATTCCAGAGGCGTTACCTGCAGTTACCAGTGATTCAGGGCCAAATGCTGTTGGAAGTTTTGAGAGCGATTCAGGTGATGTGTCCCGAACAACGTGATCTTCGTCCTTTGCAGTAATGACCTTGTCACCGCGACGAGATTTAATCACAACATCAACGATTTCATCGTCAAAAACTCCGTTCTCAATCGATGCGAGAGTACGCTGATGCGATCGGGCTGCAAAGGCGTCGGTTTCTTCGCGAGTAACGCCCTTCCGTGCACAGATTTCATCACTGGTCTGAGCCATGAATTTGCCACAGGTCATATCTTGCAAGTTCGTCATCATGTAGTCTTCAACAGGTGGTGCTCGACCGAGTTTCCAGCCATCTCGTGCACCACGTAGAACGTGCGGTGCTTGTGAGAGGTTCTCCATACCACCTGCTACAACCGTTGAGGCCTCATCGAGCATAATCATCTGTGCGCCAGTTACAATCGATTGGATTCCAGAACCACAGATTCGTGACAGTGTGAGCATAGGGACTTCTTGGGGAATTCCAGCTTTGAGACCGGCATGACGTGCCCCATAGATTGATTGTGAGCACGTTTGCAATGCGTAGCCCATGACGACATGATCGACCTTTTCAGGAGCAGTATTGGTCTTCTCGAGCGCTCCTTTGATTGCGATTGCACCAAGATCTTGAGCGCTCACTGTTTTGAGGAGACCTCCTGGCTTCCCATCTCCACGCTTTCCGCCAACCCATTCACAAAATGGAGTCCGTGCTCCACCGACCAATACGACATCTTCTGCCATGAAACTCCGAAATCAATTCGGGTCAAGAAGGATGCGCTTCTACGTTTAGAGGTTCATGAGGGTAAGAACAAGGCCACCCAGTGTCAAACACAGAGGTATCAACATCACTTCGAATGAAGAGCGCATGCGCCCCATGTTCGCTAATTCAGTACCGCGTTGTAGGGTTGCTTTGATTCCTGGTGCATCTTCACCAACAACTTCGAGCAGCGTGTTTTGCAGCGTTCCATCGAGTCCTTCATTCTGAAGTTCTTCTTGAGGCCGGCTTTTCGTCGTCCCGAGAACATAAACAGGGTTTCCGATTCGAAGTGCGTAAACTGTCCATCGATGCTTGACAACGTTACCACCTGTAAACAGGCGGGCTGCAAATTCCATACCGAGTTCCTTCTTGAGGGAGTCCGCATGGTTCGATTCCCACCGCTTGAGATATTGACCCATGTCGGTTCGTGCGAAGGTTGTTGGTTTGACAAGAATACCGCCAGTTCCATCGTTCAGGATGAATGGAACCCCGCCGAGATCCTCTCGAATTGTCTTCCAGTATTCTCGTGTTTTTTGGTTGCCTTCGCTATCGGTATAATGTTCACGAATCTTGACTTCATAGGACCAATGAAACTGAACACAGTTTGGTATGACTCGGTTTGGGTGCCCATCGACTACGACTCGAAGTACACCTGCTTTTGATGGGCGTACTTGTCCAACAAGTTCTGGATTTCCAACCGCAACAGAACGAACAAGACTGGTTGGTGTGTCGGCCATTTGACGTTGCATTTTGTACTGGAAATAACCAACAATCGCCCAAACGGAACCAACGCCCAGAGCAATGTATGGTAGGAAGGAAAGGTCTTCTTCCGGTGTGGAATTTTCAACTGCATAATTGATTGCCAGACATGCTCCAACGACGAAAAGCGTCATCATGATTCCATAGGTAGACATCGTGGCTGGACGTGGTGTTCCAACGTTCATTGGATGCTCTGGAAGCGGTGTCCCATCTCCATGTGGAAGGTATTGATCTGTATTCCAGGTCGTTGGACCTGGTGCAGTCAAAATCCAATCGCTAGGATCGGTAGTTGGCGCGTAAGAGGTGCGCCCCATCCACCATGAATCGATTGAGAAACCCTTCTCCAATGCTTCTTTCTCGAGGTCTTCGGGTTGAGGTGCTGCTTTACGGACCTTGTGAAGATCTGCTTCAAGTGAGCCTGGCGAGCAAAGTGCAACTACGAGTAGGCCAAATAAAGCAATCAAAGGGTTTGCGAGAGCGCCAACAACAACCATGAGCATTCCCAATACCCATCCGACCCAATATTGCCAGCGATATGGCAATGTTAGTTGGAAAAACCCTCGATTGAGATTTAAATCATTGATGTTCATGATTACGCCTGCTAACGTTGGTTTAAGTGTCTAACTCATCATTGGGCAAGGATGCCGACTACTTTGACGAGAATCCGTTTAGGACGCCGGCCATCGAATTCTGCATAGTGAATCTGCTCCCATCTTCCTAGTTGCAATCTTCCGTTCTGTACCGACATTGTCACTTGTTGTCCGAGAAGTTGGCGCTTTAGATGTGCGTCACCGTTGTCTTCACCGGTTCGATGATGATGATATTCCCCCCCACCTTTTCCATCTTGACCATGATAGGGAGCTAATTTTTCAAGCCAAGCCATAATGTCATGATGAAGGCCGTACTCAAGGTCATTCACATAGCATGATGCTGTAATATGCATTGGATTAACGAGAACCAATCCGTCAATGATTCCACTTTCTTGAACGATTCGCTCAACATCGTTAGTAATGCAGACGATTTGATAGCGTTCAGGGGTATTGATGGTCATTTCCTCGGTATACGTTGCATATGTCCCAGTATTTCTTACGCCCAATGCATCTCCTCCATCGAATCAAAACTGATGATCATTGCTCCAATCGGGCTGTGATGTTGGATCAAGACGTACTGGCTCTAATTGGGCATTGTTCACCATGAGAGGGACCGCTGCCAAAAGGAAACATATCGCACCGCAGAAGATTTGGGAGCCAATTCCAATACCGTAATACATCCCTTCTGCATCTTCGTAAGTCTTTGGAATCGGCTCAAAGAAAAACAGTATCAATTGTATCAAAAACGAAACTGCAATTATTCCAAACGTTAGGTTGACACCTAATCGTTGCCGTTTTACCATAAGATTCCCTGAGTAAATGTAAGCAAGACCGATAAGCACTGAGACGAAGGAGGCGATGTAATCAATCGCACCCATCG
>JASLVI010000149.1 GCA_030741455.1 Candidatus Poseidoniaceae archaeon
TTACTTCACCAAAATTCCAACCGATTATTAGCGATGTTGAATACATGATTATCGATGAATTGCACTCGCTCGTACCAACCAAGCGAGGTGTTCACCTTGCCCTCACCCTTGCTTATCTCGACACCTTGCTTGAGCGACCCGTGCAACGTATTGGCATATCAGCTACCATGGAACCTCTCGAAACCGTTGCAGAATATCTCGTGGCAAGCGATGATAGGGAATCGCGAGGTGATGGACAGAAGGTGCATGTTGCCAAAGTTTCAGGTTCGAGAGAACTTGATCTCGATATCCTTCTGCCCCATCAGAAGTTTAGCGACTTACCTGTATTGAAGATTCTCGATGAAAACATTCGAGTGATTGCAGACCTTATCTCTGCACACACGACAACACTCGTCTTTGCAAACACTCGAAAAATGACAGAGACGCTCGTTCAGCGACTACGGCGACCTGAATTTGGACTTGGTGAACTCGTTGCCGGCCACCACGGTTCAATGGACAAAAAGATTCGATTAAATGTAGAACAACAACTCAAGAAAGGACATTTACGTGCTGTTGTCACTTCATCATCCTTGGAAATGGGTATCGATATTGGTACTGTTGACATGGTGATTCAACTTGGATCACCTGGTGACATTGCAACAGCATTGCAGCGAATTGGTAGGGCAGGACACCATGTAGGAGGCATTCCACGCGCTCGGTTTTTACCTTCAAGCGTTGATGATTTGATTGAACTAGCTGCCTTGCAAGCAGCGATTCAATCGGGTGAGATGGATCGACTCGATTTCCCAGAAAACTGTCTGGATGTTGTTGCTCAATTTTTGATTGGCCTCGTTATCATCAATGAAATTGATATCGATGAAGCCTTTGAAATTGTATCAAGTGCATGGAATTATCGAAATTTCGAATACAATGATTTCATCGAAGTACTCGATATGTTGGAAGAAGAACGTCGCGTTTGGATTGATTGGGAAGATAACACATACGGCAAGCGCGGGTATTCACGAATGATCTACTACACCAATATTGGAACAATAGCACCCGATAATTCCTACCTCGTCTTCAATGCTGAAGGATCGATTCTTGGACAACTATCAGGCTCGTTTGTCTCGAATTTACGTGGCGGCGATGTTATTCTCTTGGGTGGCTCGACGTACCGCGTCACCAACATTCAAGGGACACGTGTCAATGTTGCCAGCGTTACAGGATATCGTCCAACCGTCCCATCATGGTCCGGCGAAGCACGGTCTCGAAGCCGAGAATTGTCCTCGTCGCTGTTGTCACTCATTCGCCATTGTATGATTGCGTTACGTAGGCAGCAAGACCCACGTCTCGTTCTGCGAGAAGCGTATGGATTGTCCAATGCAGTATCGAATGCGATCGCACGTCACTTGGAAGAACACACAATCGATACATTCCAAGTGCCTGAACCAAATCGAATTCTCATCGAACAAATTATTGGAACCGGTCATCCAGCCTACCTGATAACAACCTGCCGTGGTCGAGCCTTTAACACAGCATTGGGATATTTCATGGCAGGCATTGCTGAATCGTCTGGCGTAAGTGTCATCGAACTTTCATTTGACGAGAATGGTTTGCTCATAAGAACTGCACAAGAAGTAGACCCTGGTCAACTCTACGATGCTTTTCGGTCCAATAATCACATCGAGGTCATTGAACGATACATCATCAATACACAGATTTTTGCTAAACGTTTCCGTGAGGTTGCAGGTCGTTCAATGATTATTCCTAAGCGTGTAGGTGCTGAAGAAATAAGCCCTCAACAATTCCAACAAAAAGCTGAAGCGCTTCTCACAAAACATCGTACATTGGAAGGATCTCTTCTCATGCGAGAGGCAAAGAATGAGGTCTTGTATGGTGATATTGACGTATTTGGCTTAAACCAATTCTTAGAATCCTGTATCGAAGGTGATGCAAGAATTGTCCATACAAAGGTGACCATACCTTCGAGACTCGGAATGAGTCTGTACATGTCGGCGTTTGAGGATTTAATGTCGATGAAAACTCGAGCATTCCTCGTCAAAGACATCGATCCAGAGGTGCTTCGCAGGTTGATGGGTACGAGAAGCCTTGCCACCGAAATGACAGCAAAGCAACTTGACAAATATTACAGCGACAAAGCACCTGTTCCACATTCTCCAGAATCGCTCTACGAATTAATGCAACATGGCGGAGGACTCGACCGGGAATTCAACAATCCATTGTATCGAGACAAACTCGAGGGCATTGAGTTGGATGTCATTCGCTCCTGGGTTGAATCGCTGTGTACCAGTGGAAAGATTACAAAAATCGATGGTACTGGCGTACCTGAAATCGATGGCAAGTGGTTCAATCCATTCATGGCCGAGATTCATGGAACGCTTGCATGTTTGGCATCGAGTGGCTCTGAAGGCGTTGTCGATTTACGAGACTATGATATCAAAGGGCTTTCATTTAAGATCGCAACCGAATTTGATGGCACAATACCGACCAGTTGGAAGACAATCCCGGTAGGCGATCCACACGAAGCATTGCGCGTGAAAGTCTTAGAAGTGCTTGGTTCAGAAGGGCCAAAAACAACAGAATCACTCCATGAACGGCTTCCATTCTCTGAAAAGTCGGTAGACCGGATCGTTCACGAATTAGAAACACGCAACGTCATTTCTGTTGGATTCTTTACACAAACCGATGACGCTGAACTGATTCTCAAGGTTGATGAGCACCGCATTACAGGTGGGGAAGAAGAAATCGTTGAATACCGATGGATTCAGAATCTTGTACTTGATAAATCGTTCAAGAAATATTCAGATGTTTTTGATGTATTTAATGAGCATGTTTTCGTTCAAAAACAGCAAGAACTGCTCTATCGAATCGAGGATTTTAGATTCAAGGATTGGAAGGATTTGCAACTTGATTCCGATGTTGTCAGCGGTCGTTTGCTCCATAATCGAATGGGTTACACCACCAAAAACAACATCCCTATGCTTCTCGGTCTCAAACCTGAACCATGGATTGGCGCAATGGAAGAAGAAGTTCTCTCAAAATTAAGTCCAGATGAAAATATCACACGTCAAGAACTCATACAAGATTTCCCGAAGGGAGATGAACATCGCCAACTGGAACGAGACGTGAAAAACGCAATTTCGAATCTAGATCGACAAATGTTGTTCGTCAAACAATTTGAGGAAGTCATCGGAAGAAGACGACGCTTGTCACTTTTCCACAAAGTGTATGGTGTCTATGAACCGATGGATTTCGAAGATTCACTCGAAGAAATTGTTCGAAGAATGGGACCTGTCAAAGCAAGCACACTCCGATTCTACGTTTCTC